>NZ_JAWRYR010000005.1:0-216903 GCF_046940275.1 Pantoea sp. SIMBA_079
GGCAAGCCTGCGCAAATCTCCCGTAGGGGCCGCATTGATGCGGCCCTGGCGTATTCATACACCACCGGATTTTATACATGACCAGGGCGCCATGAATGGCGCCCCTACGTAAATTCCGCGGATTTTATACGTGACCAGGGCGCCATTAATGGCGCCCCTACGTAAATCTCCCGTAGGGGCCGCATTCATGCGGCCCTGGCGTATTCAGGTATCACCATATTTATATGTGACCAGGGCGCCATTAATGGCGCCCCTACGTAAATTCCGCGGGTTTTATACGTGATCAGGGCACCATGAATGGCGCCCCTGCGTAAATTCCGCGGATTTTATACGTGACCAGGGGCACCATGAATGGCGCCCCTGCATATGTCTTCTGTAGGGGCCGCATTTATGCGGCCCTGGCGCGCTTACAGCGCCTGAATGGCGTGCTCCAGCGCCAGACGCAGCAGCTGCCGATCGTGACGGTAACGGATATCCTCGGCCTCCAGCGGCTCCTGTACAATAACGCGCTGTGCCAGACCCTGCGTGTCGGCGGTCGGGCTGATGACCACGGCATCAATGACCCGTTTACCAATCGCCTGTTCCATAATGGCCAGCTTATCTGCCACGCTAAGGCGGGCTGCCGCCGGGCTGAGCTCGCGCCCAAGGTTGCCAATAAAGACCATGGTGGCAGGCGTACGACGTAGCGCGCGCGCCATCTCTTCCATCAGCAAAATCGGCATCAGGCTGGTGTAAAAACTGCCCGGACCAATCAGGATCAGATCGGCTTCTGCCACGGCGTCCAGCGCTTCGCGGGTGGGATTAACGGCCGGATGCAGCATCAGCGTCTGAGGGGCCTGGCGCATCTCATCTATCGCAGTTTCGCCATAAACCATATTGCCTTCTGCATCCTGTGCTACCAGATCCACCGGCTGCTCCGACATCGGGATAAGAAACGCATCAACCTTGAGCAGATTGCGGATAATGTTAATCGCTTCCAGCGGGCGCACGCTGAGATGGTCCAGCGCTTTCAGAATCAGGTTACCCAGATTATGCCCCGCCAGCTCGCCGTTACCGGCAAAGCGATATTCAAACATCGCGGAAGCCACGCTCGGTTCGGTAATCAGCTGATTAAGACAGTTGCGCATGTCTCCCCAGGCGATACCGCCTTCTGAACGGCGGATACGTCCGGTAGAGCCGCCATTATCCGTGGTGGTCACAATACCGGTGAGACGCGAACCCAGCGGTGCCAGCGCTGACATCACGCGGCCCAGGCCGTGCCCGCCGCCCAGTGCCACCACGCGATCTAAATCTGCCAGCGTTCGATTCATGCTGCTCCTTACCTGATTTACTGCGCTCAAAAAGCTGATTTCTGCTGCCGGAAGGCAGCGTCATGTGGCGCAGTTTAGCCTATTCTGCTGCGATAATGCCGTTAAAAATCGCTATATATCATATTATACAACGCACGCAGTGACTGGCTGACTGACGCAAAGCACGCTACCATCCAGAGACCGCGTTGTCCTCAATGACAACAAACTCTTAAGCCTTGCGCGCCTAAGTCAAATGATAGGGCCGCCTGGCCGCAGCGTAATGCTGCCAGGGTGCAGAAAGAAATGCCTGCATCTCCCGACTTTGGAAAGGTGTTAAGGTGCCACAATTTACAGATGCCTGGGCGCGTAGCTTCTATTATTTGCGCCTGTCGATCACGGATGTATGTAATTTCCGTTGTACTTACTGTCTGCCGGATGGCTATAAACCTGGCAGTACCCGCAACAAGAGCTTTCTTTCGCTGGATGAGATCCGCCGGGTAACCCGCGCCTTTACCGCCGCGGGAACGGAGAAAATTCGCCTTACCGGTGGCGAACCCTCAATGCGCCGCGACTTTACCGACATCATTGCTGCCGTGCGTGAAAACGCCGCGCTGCGACAGATCGCGGTGACCACCAACGGCTACCGGATGGCGCGTGACGTTCAGTCATGGCGCGATGCAGGGCTGACCCACATTAACGTTAGCGTGGACAGCCTGGATGCGCGGCAGTTTCATGCCATTACCGGGCAGAATAAATTTGCTGAAGTCATGGCCGGCATCGACGCCGCGTTTGACGCCGGATTTGAAAAAGTCAAAGTCAACAGCGTGCTGATGCGCGATGTCAACAGCCAGAGTCTGGATACGTTTCTGGCCTGGATCCGCACGCGTCCGATCCAGCTGCGCTTTATTGAGCTGATGGAGACCGGCGAAGGAGGCGATCTGTTCCGGCGTCACCATATCTCCGGTGAGGTGATCCGCGATCGGCTAATCATGCAGGGCTGGCAGCGCCAGCCGCGCGGCCGCAGCGACGGACCGGCGCAGGTATTTCGTCATCCTGACTATCAGGGTGAGGTGGGTCTGATTATGCCGTATGAAAAAGATTTCTGTGCCAGCTGCAACCGGCTGCGCGTCTCAGCCACCGGAAAACTGCACCTCTGCCTGTTTGGCGACGGCGGGGTAGAGCTGCGCGATCTGCTCGCTTCCGATGCACAGCAGGGCGAGCTGCAGGCGCGTATCGCCCACAGTCTTGGCCAGAAAAAGCAGACGCATTTTCTGCATCAGGGCCAGACCGGTATTACGCAAAATCTCTCTTTCATTGGTGGCTAAACACAGGAGTTACAGCCATGGCTAAACCAACCGGCGAATTTACCGCCCTGTCTGCCGCGGTGCTGACCATATCCGACAGCCGCGATGCGGCCAGCGACACTTCAGGTGATTATCTGCGCGAGGCGCTTGCTGACGCGGGGCACCAGGTGGTGGACCACGCTATTCTGCCTGACAATCGCTACCGCATCCGCGCCACGGTGTCGCGCTGGATCGCCAGCGACGATATTCAGGTGGTGATTGTGAACGGCGGTACCGGTTTTAACAGTAAAAACAGTACCCCGGAAGCGCTGCTGCCGCTGTTTGATCGTGAAATTGACGGCTTTGGCGAACTGTTCCGCATGTTCTCTTATGAAGATATCGGTAGCGCAACGCTGCAGTCGCGTGCCGTTGCCGGCCTCGCTAATCAGACCCTGATATTTGCTCTGCCTGGGTCCACCAGCGCCTGCCGCTGCGGCTGGGAACGCATCATCGCCGATCAGCTGGATGCGCGCACCCGGCCCTGTAATTTTGTCTCTCACCTGAAGAAAGTCACTGTATGAATCAGTTAACACATATTAACGCCGCTGGCGAAGCGCACATGGTCGATGTCTCCGGTAAAAACGAAACCGTGCGCGAAGCGCAGGCGGAGGCGCTGGTGCTGATGTCACCCGCCACGCTGCAGATGATCATGGAAGGCAGCCATCATAAAGGCGACGTCTTTGCCACTGCCCGCATCGCCGGCATTCAGGCCGCAAAGCGCACCTGGGAGCTGATACCGCTCTGTCATCCGCTGATGCTAAGTAAAGTGGAAGTGACGCTGGAAGCGGAACCGGCACAGAGCCGGGTGCGCGTCACTTCGCGCTGCCGCCTGAGCGGTAAAACCGGTGTGGAAATGGAGGCGCTGACGGCAGCCTCTGTAGCGGCGCTGACCATCTATGACATGTGCAAAGCGGTACAGAAAGATATCGTGATCGATCAGCTGCGCCTGCTGAGCAAAAGCGGCGGTAAATCAGGTGATTTTAAGGCGGCCAGCCATGATTAACGTCCTGTTCTTTGCCCAGGTGCGCGAGCTGACCGGCACCAGCGAGCTGACGCTGACGGAAACCTATCCCGACGTGGCGGCACTGCGTGATGCGCTGGCGCAGCGCGGCGATCGCTGGGCGCTGGCGCTGGAGTCGGGCAGGCTGCTGGCCGCGGTTAATCAGACGCTCGTCCCTATGACTCATCCGCTGCAGGCAGGGGATGAAGTGGCCTTTTTCCCGCCGGTCACCGGAGGTTAATCATGACAACCCGTATTCGTGTCGGACGCGAGCCGTTTGATACAGGAGCCGAGTACCGGCTGCTGGCCGCAGACGATCGGGATGGCGCTATCGTGACCTTCACCGGTAAAGTGCGCAATCACAACCTGGGCGCTGACGTGGCGGCACTGACGCTGGAGCACTATCCAGGCATGACGGAAAAAGCGCTGGCGGAAATTGCTGAAGCCGCCCGGCAGCGCTGGCCATTACAGCAGATCACGGTGATCCATCGCGTGGGCGAGCTTTTTCCCGGCGATGAGATTGTGCTGGTAGGCGTCAGTAGCGCACACCGCGGCAGCGCGTTTGCGGCGGCAGAGTTTATTATGGATTATCTTAAAACCCGCGCGCCGTTCTGGAAGCGCGAAGCCACCCCGGAGGGGGATCGCTGGGTGGATGCACGCGACAGTGACCATCAGGCAGCGGCGCGCTGGGACTCATAACGGACAGGGCGGGGGCTGACAGCCTCACGCCCGCAACGTGCCTGAGGCACGCTTTTTCTTATCAGGGAGCAGGATGAAACCAACCTTCTTACGCCGCGGCGCGCTTCTGCTGACCGCGCTGATCGTGGCCGGCTGCAGCAGTAAAAAAGAGCCGCAGGCGCCGGCGCGCCAGCCCGCGGATGTCAAAGCGCAGATCCAGCAGCTGCTGCCCGGTTACGTGACGCAAAAATCAGCCTGGGCTGATGACATTTATACCGCTTTTCGTGTCCAGCAGCTCGATCCCAGCGCCAGCAATCTGTGCGCGGTGATTGCCGTGGCCGGGCAGGAGTCCAATTTCAGCGCGGATGCTAACGTGCCCGGATTACCCAAAATTGCCTGGGGCGAGATTGACCGGCGGGCCGCAAAGCTGCACGTTCCGGCCTTTCTGGTGCGGACTGCGCTGCTGATTAAATCCTCAAACGGTGAGAGCTACGCCGCGCGGCTGGACAAGGTGCGCAGTGAAAAAGAGCTGAGCGCCATTTTTGATGATTTTATCGATATGGTGCCGATGGGGCAGACGCTGTTTGGCAAGCTGAATCCGGTACACACCGGCGGACCAATGCAGGTGAGCGTTGCCTTTGCCGAGGCGCATGCGCAGGGCTACCCGTATGCTATCGATGGCTCAATCCGGCGCGAGGTGTTCAGCCAGCGCGGAGGGATCTGGTTTGGCACGAAGCATCTGCTGGGCTACCCGGCGGACTATAGTCAGCCCCTCTATCGTTTCGCCGACTTTAACGCAGGCTGGTACGCCAGCCGCAACGCGGCGTTTCAGGCCGCGATTGCGCGCGCCAGCGGTATTCGTCTGGCACTGGATGGCGATCTGATCAATTACGGCAGCGAGCAGGCGGGCTCGACTGAGCTGGCGGTACGTACGCTGGGTAAACGCCTGGATATGAGCGACCGGGAAATTCGCCGCGATCTGGAAAAAGGGGACACGGCGGGCTTCAGCGACACAACGTTATGGAAACAGACCTTTATTCTGGCTGACAAAATGGCGGGCAAGCGGGTGCCGCGCGAAATGCTGCCGGGGATCAAACTGGAGAGCCCGAAAATCACCCGCAATCTGACCACCGCGTGGTTTGCTCAGCGGGTTAATAGCCGATATCAGCAGTGTATGACGCGCCGTTGAAGCGGCATGGTATACACTTCACACTGACCCTGTAATTTTTATTTGAGAGGTGCATCATGGATCGATATCCACGTAATGATTCGTTTGTGCAGCCAGCGTCAGCCGGGCTGCAGGCTTATATGGCTCAGGTCTATGGCTGGATGACCTGCGGCCTGCTGCTTACCGCGTTTGTCTCCTGGTTTGCCGCACGTACCCCCGCGGTGATGGAGCTGGTGTTTGCTAACCGCATCACCTTCTTTGGCCTGATCATCGCGCAGCTGGCGCTGGTCTTTGTGCTGTCAGGCCTGGTACAGCGCATGAGCGGGGCCGTGGCGACCGCGCTGTTTATGCTCTATTCGGCGCTGACCGGTCTGACCATGGCGAGTATTTTTCTCGTTTACACCTACTCGTCTATCGCCAGCACCTTTTTTGTTACCGCCGGAATGTTTGGGGCGATGAGCTTTTACGGCTACACCACTAAACGCGATCTGAGCCGTATCGGCAGTCTGCTGTTTATGGCGCTGATTGGCATTGTGCTGGCGTCGCTGGTGAACTTCTGGCTGAAGAGCCCGGCGCTGATGTGGGCCATTACCTATATTGGTGTGGTGGTGTTTGTAGGCCTGACCGCTTATGACACGCAGAAGCTGAAAGCGGTGGGCGAAAACATTGATGCCCGTGATAGCGAAAATTTGCGCCGCTACTCTATCATGGGCGCGCTGACGCTCTATCTCGACTTCATCAATCTGTTTCTGATGCTGCTGCGGATTTTCGGCAACCGTCGTTAACACGCCGCGTTTAATGTGACCGGGGGCGCAGCGATGCGCCCCCGTTTTTCATCCCGTCAGCTGCAGTTACTGCTCTGCCATTTTCTGCTGATTTTTATGTCGCAGATGCTTCGCCCGGCTCTCCAGCCAGAGATACAGCACCAGCGCCAGCAGCAGCGGCAGAATAAAGTAGAGGACGCGGTAGGCAAGCAGCGCGGCGATAATTTCACCATGTGAAGCGTGCTGTCCGCTCAGCAGGGCCAGAAACACCGCTTCCAGCACGCCGATACCCGCCGGAATATGAATAATCACCCCGGCAATACTGCTGATCAGCAGCACGCCCAGCACGATGGGATAATCCACTTCGCGCATCAGCAGCAGCCAGATAATGGTGCCCATCACCATCCAGTTTGCGCAGGAGACGGCAAACTGAAACAGCGCCATACGCAGTGAAGGCAGCTGCAGCCGCTGGCCCTTCACCGTCCACTGCCGCTTTTTCGCAAAGGCGCAGGCCCAGAGGTAGACCGCTGTCAGCAGCAGCAGTGCACCACCGATGATACGCAGCGTGCCTTCACCAATAAACCAGCGCGGCGGAATCGGCACCATGCCGGAGACAAACACCACGCCGCCCAGCAAAATATAGCCAAGCCAGTTAGTGGCAATGCTCAGTGAAAAAATACGGGTAATGGTGCTGCCTGAAAGGCCCAGGCGTGAATAAAGGCGGTAGCGCATGGCGACGCCGCCCACCCAGGTACTGAGCGTCAGGTTAAAGGCGTAGCAGATAAACGACACCAGCATCACCTGCCGCTTCGATAGCTTATGGCCGCAGTAGACGCGGCCGATCAGATCGTACAGGCCATAGGTAATATAACTGACCACCACCAGCCCGGCCGCGCCCAGCACCACATAGCGGTTGTAGCCGGTAATGACTTTATAGACATCCTCCCAGTTGACTTTACGCGCATAAATCACCAGCAAAACGATCACGGCGATAAAAAAGAGCCACGTCAGGATCTTTTTCGCCAGCCGCCACTTCGGGTTCTTTTTGCTCATCAGGATTTTGCTCCTTCGTTATTGGCTTCCACCCGATCCTGCGTCTCCATCTCTGGCTGGACCGGGGGAGAGACCTGGGACAGCTGAGGCGTATGTGCAGGCAGCCAGCCCGCAATGGCCGGGAAGTGGCGCAGAAAGTGGAAGACAATGACGCCCTTGGTTAACTGCCACCAGTTACGCGGCGGCAGTTTGTCATCCTGAACGCGCACGCAGTCATGCTGGATCAGGCCTTCCAGATTATCGCGCAGCGTCTGGTTAAATGTGCGATCGTAAATAATCAGGTTGGCTTCAAGATTCAGCGACAGGCTGAGCGGATCGAGGTTACTGGAGCCCACCGTGGTCCAGTGCTGATCCTGCACCGCGACCTTGCCATGCAGCGGACGGCGGCAATACTCATACACCTCCACACCGCCATCCACCAGATAGTTATAGAGCAGCTCGGCCCCTACTTTTACGATCGGCATATCGGGCTCACCCTGTACTATCAGCCGCACGCGCACCCCACGTCGGGCAGCGTTACGCATCTCGCGCAGCAGACGATAACCAGGGAAAAAATAGGCGTTGGCGATGATCACATCGCGTTTGGCTTTACGCAGCATATCCAGATAGTGCTGCTCAATGTCGTCACGATGTTCATTATTATCACGATAAACAAACAGCACCTGCGCGCTGCCGGGCTGGGCATTAACGGCCACGTGCTTTGACGGTTTCCCCCACCAGCGGCGGGTGATCTGATCGCTGCCCATCGCCATCTGGACAAAGCGGGCGATATCGATCACCACCGGTCCTTTTACTTCAACGGCATAATCCTGCTTCGCTTCCGGACCGTAATCGGTGTTGTGCTCTGCCGAGAAATTAATGCCGCCAACAAAGGCAATTTGCTCATCGATCACCACGATCTTACGGTGCAGACGGCGAAAGAGATTGGTACGCATCCCCATGACCAGCGGGCGCGGATCGTAGTAGATAAACCGAACGCCCGCCTCCGTCAGCGTATTAACAAAATCATCGGAGAGATCGGGAGAGCCGTAGCCATCTACCATGACTTCGACTTTTACGCCGCGCTGCGCCGCCGCCAGCAGGTCACGGTGCAGCGCCTTGCCGACGTTATCTTCAAAAAGAATGAAGGTTTCAAGCAGCAGCGTGCGCTCGGCGCGCTGGATGGCACCCGATACGCGCGGAAAAAACGCTTCGCCGTTCTCCAGCAGGCGCAGCTGGTTGCCGTCACGCCAGTTGAAATTCATAGGAATATCTCCACCGCCAGCGGCGCATGATCGGACAGATGAGACCAGGGTTTGACCGGCAGCGCCCAGGGCTGGCTGACGGATGCATTACGAATATAGATACGATCGAGGCGCAATAGCGGAAAGCGTGCAGGGAAGGTGCGTGCCGGACGGCCATTTTTCAGGCTGAACACCTCTTTCAGCCCGGCACCGCGCTGCAGGAAACGGTTAGCGCGCACCTGCCAGTCGTTGAAATCACCGGCTACCACCAGCGGGGCATCTGCCGGGAGCGCGTTGATCACGTCACACATCATTTTCATCTGCATCAGCCGGTGCTTCTCTTTCAGGCCGAGATGGACACAAATCACATGCAGCGGCTGCGCCCGGTCAGGCAGCGTAATCTGACAGTGCAACATGCCGCGCTTTTCGCTGCCAGCAACAGATATGTCGCGATTTTGATATTCAGCAATAGGAAAGCGTGACAATATCGCGTTGCCGTGATGGCCTTCAGGATAAACCGCGTTGCGGCCATAGGCGAAGTCGCGCCACATCGTGTCAGCCAGATACTCATAATGTGAGTTTTCAGGCCACGCTTCTATCTGTGCGGCATGAATAGCGTGGGTACCCATCACCTCCTGTAAAAAGACGATATCCGCTGATGTGGCGCGTACGGCGTCGCGTAATTCGGGCAGGATAAAGCGACGATTAAACGTGGTAAAACCTTTATGGGTATTGATCGTCAGGACTTTAAATGAAAATCCTTGCGTGTTTTGTGGCATACTGCGACGCGCTCCTTTTCATCATGAATAGAACAAAGTGTAGTCTTTGTCACAAACGGGTGGTGCCAGGGCGAGAAAATTAAGGTGTTATCTGAAATTTGTTTTACATTGAGGAAATCCGTCTGGCTCCGGTCAGATACACTTGGGCGACCTGTTGGGTCTGCCAGGAGAAAAGTATGAAATGGTCTAATCGTGTTCAGATTGTTACCGGTCAAACCTGTCTGCACATCGCCACGCATCTGCTGGTGATTGCCGCACTGGTCTGGGGCTGGAAACACAAGGCACTGGTTGAAGTGAGCAGTACCCTGGTGGCAGCTTATGCAGTGGTGTTTATCTCCATGCTGGCCCTGCAGCGTAGTGCCCGTTTACGCCGTATGGGTGACACTCTGGAAGAGGTCACCACAACTTACTATTTTGGCGCAGCGATGCTGACGCTGTTCCTGATCTCACGCTTTTTCCATAACAACCTGCTGATTGGTTGCCTGGGCGTCGTGATGCTGGTGGGCCCGGCGCTGGTTTCTTTGCTGGCCAGAGAACCCGCCCCCCGCGTGGAGAAAAAGCGTAGCTGACCGCTGCGCATCCCGCCAGTCAGGGAGCCTTAAAGGCTCCCTTTTTATTGCCTGCTGCACCTCACGTCACGCAGCAGCAACCGGCGACGTGCCTGTTTTGCAGGTCGCAGTGCGCAGTGAAAGCTGGTACACTCGCCTCCTTACGCATGGTAGTTTGTGCCCTTTTCACACGCAGGCCCCCGGGGCTGCGTCATATCCCCCCTGAAAACTACATCGCGCAGCGCGATCAGGGCGGTTCGGAGTAATACACCTGCATGTCCTTTGACTCTCTCGGCTTGAATGCCGATATTTTGCGTGCGGTAGCAGAACAGGGCTATCGCGAACCGACGCCAATTCAGCGTCAGGCAATTCCCGTAGTGCTGGCTGGCCGTGACCTGCTGGCGAGCGCCCAGACCGGTACCGGTAAAACCGCCGGTTTTACGCTGCCTCTGCTGCAGCGTCTCTCTGAAAATCCTGCCGCGCCACGCGGCCGCCGCCCGGTGCGCGCGCTGATCCTGACGCCAACGCGTGAGCTGGCCGCACAGGTCGGTGAGAACGTGCGCGAATACAGCCAGTACCTGAACATGCGTTCACTGGTCGTGTTTGGTGGCGTCAGCATTAATCCGCAGATGATGAAACTGCGCGGCGGCGTTGACGTGCTGGTGGCAACGCCAGGTCGTCTGCTGGATCTGGCGCATCAGAATGCGGTTGATCTCTCGCAGGTCGAAATCCTGGTGCTGGATGAAGCCGATCGCATGCTCGATATGGGCTTTATTCATGACATCCGTCGCGTCCTGGCGAAGCTGCCGGCGAAGCGTCAGAACCTGCTGTTCTCAGCAACGTTCTCCGACGAAATCAAGACGCTGGCAGAAAAACTGCTGACGAACCCGGAGCAGGTAGAAGTGGCCCGCCGCAACACCGCGTCAGAGCAGGTGTCGCAGCAGGTGCACTTTGTTGATAAGAAGCGTAAGCGGGAACTGCTGTCGCTGATGATTGGCCGTGACAACTGGCAGCAGGTACTGGTGTTTACCCGTACCAAGCACGGTGCCAACCACCTGGCTGAGCAGCTGAACAAAGATGGCATCACCGCAGCGGCTATCCACGGTAACAAGAGTCAGGGCGCCCGTACCCGCGCGCTGGCTGATTTTAAATCGGGCAGCATTCGTGTTCTGGTCGCGACTGATATCGCCGCACGCGGTCTCGATATTGAAGAGCTGCCGCACGTGGTGAACTATGAGCTGCCAAACGTGGCGGAAGATTACGTGCACCGTATCGGCCGTACCGGACGCGCCGCGGCAACCGGTGCCGCGCTGTCGCTGGTCTGTGTTGATGAACACAAGCTGCTGCGTGATATCGAGCGGCTGCTGAAGCGTGAGATCCCGCGCATTGCGCTGCCGGGCTTTGAGCCCGATCCGAGCATTAAAGCGGAGCCGATCCAGAATGGTCGTCAGCAGCAGCCGCGCGGTCGTGGTCAGGGGCAGGGCGGCAACGCCGGTCGCGCCGGCGGCGGTCAGCGTCAGGGTAATGGCGCTGCGCGCCCGCAGAGTGAGTCGCGTGCGCCGCGTCGTCAGGGCGGCAACGGCCCGGCGGCAGGTAACGCAGGCAAACCGGCACGTTCACGTCGTCCGGCTGCCAAAGGCAACGGGAACGCATAACGCAATGCGGGTGTTACTGGCTCCGATGGAGGGCGTACTGGATTCACTGGTGCGTGAACTGCTCTCCGGCGTCAATGATTACGATCTCTGTGTGACCGAGTTTCTGCGCGTGGTCGATCAGCTGCTGCCGGTAAAGTCGTTCTATCGCCTCTGTCCGGAGCTGCACCATCAGAGCCGCACGCCATCCGGTACGCGGGTGCGGCTGCAGCTGCTGGGACAGCACCCGGCCTGGCTGGCAGAAAATGCCGCCCGCGCAGCCGAACTCGGCTCATGGGGGGTCGATCTTAACTGCGGCTGTCCGTCAAAGCTGGTTAACGGCAGCGGCGGCGGCGCTACGCTGCTGAAAGATCCGGAGCTTATCTATCGCGCCGCGCAGGCGATGCGTGCTGCCGTGCCGGATCACCTGCCGGTCACGGTTAAAGTGCGGCTCGGCTGGGATGCCAGCGATCGCCGCTTTGAAATTGCCGATGCGGTACAGCAGGCGGGGGCCAGCGAGCTGGTGGTGCATGGGCGCACCAAAGAGGATGGCTATCGGGCTGAATGCATTAACTGGCAGGCGATTGGCGAAATTCGTCAGCGGCTGTCGATCCCGGTCATCGCCAACGGTGAGATCTGGAGCTGGGAAGATGCACAGGCCTGTATGCGCATCACCGGCTGCGATGCGGTGATGCTTGGCCGCGGTGCGCTGAATGTGCCTAACCTCGGACGCGTGGTGAAGCATAACGAGGCGCCGATGGGCTGGCCGGATGTGGTGGCGCTGCTGCTGAAGTATACCCGGCTGGAGAAGCAGGGAGACACCGGCAATTATCATGTTGCGCGCATCAAACAGTGGCTGGGCTATCTGCGTAAAGCCTACCCTGAAGCAGCCGATCTCTTCAGTGAGGTACGGACGCTGCGGGTATCTGCCGATATTGCCGCAGCGATTGAGCGCTATGCGGAGCGTCTGGAACGCTAAGCGTTATGCGCTTCCCCGCTATAAAAAGCCAGCCTCCGTGCTGGCTTTTTTTTTGCCTTACCGTCGCTCATATCTGTGCGAACAGCGCATAGAGCACGCCCGCCAGCAGCACAGAGACCGGCAGCGTCAGGATCCAGGCCATCGCCAGATTACGCAGCGTGGCAAGCTGCAGGCCGGAACGGTTTGCGGCCATGGTTCCCGCCACGCCGGATGAGAGCACATGCGTGGTGGAGACCGGCAGGCCAAACGCGTCCGCCGCGCCGATTGTCGCCATCGCCACCAGTTCGGCGCTGGCCCCCTGCGCATAGCTGAGATGCGATTTGCCGATGCGCTCGCCCACCGTAATGACGATACGTCGCCAGCCCACCAGCGTGCCGAGGCCCAGCGCCAGCGCCACCGCGACCTTTACCCAGAGCGGAATAAAGCGCGTGGCGCTATCCAGCTCGCGCTTAGCGGCGCTGAGATTGCGTGCGGTCTCTTCGGGCAGCGTCACGCGGCTGCTCTGCAGGTGCCGGATACTTTCTGACGCCAGGTACATGTCATTACGGGTGTTGGTCACCGCCTGTGCCGGAATATTATTCACTGAACCGTAGCGCCTGATCTGTTCGCTGATATCACCCAGCAGCAGGCCCAGCGCCGGCAACACCTGAGGACGGTACTGACGGCTGCGGACAAATTCCGTCAGCACCGCGCGCGGAGCCGGCATGGCATCCGGTGCCGGCTGCAGCGTCAGCAGCTGCTGCTCCGTGATCTGCGTCAGTGCCGCGACGCGCGGAATCTGCTCCGGCGGCAATGACCGGTTCAGGGCGTAAGCAATCGGCATCGTGCCCACCAGAATCAGCATGATCAGTCCCATGCCTTTCTGGCCATCATTGGAGCCGTGCGCGAAAGAGACGCCGGTGCAGGTCAGGATCAGCAGCCCGCGGATCCAGACCGGCGGTGGCCGGGGGCTGTCGGGCGCCTGATAGAGCTGGCGATGACGCACCAGCGCTTTCAGCACCAGCAGCAGCAGAGCCGCGCAGACAAATCCCACGATCGGCGAGAGCAGCAGGGCGTAGCCCACTTTCAGCGCCTGATCCCAGTCAACGCCGCTGGTGCCGCTGCGGCCATGCAGCAGCGCATTCGCCACCCCGACGCCGATGATAGAGCCAATCAGCGTATGGGAAGAGGAGCTGGGCAGACCAAAATACCAGGTTCCCAGGTTCCAGATAATGGCAGAGAAGAGCAGCGCATAGACCATGGCAAAGCCGTGTCCGCTGCCCGCCTGCAGAATAAGCTCGACCGGCAGCAGCGAAATAATGCCAAAGGCCACCACGCCGCTGGAGAGCAGCACGCCGAGAAAATTACAGATACCGGACCAGACCACCGCCACGCCGGGCGTCAGAGAATGGGTATAGATCACCGTCGCCACGGCGTTGGCGGTGTCGTGGAAACCGTTGACAAATTCAAAGCCCAGCGCAATCAGCAACGCCAGCGCCAGCAGAAAAAAGGGCGTATAGGTGGTGACCACCGCGCCGGTTTCTGCCACATCGTTAAACAGGTTAACAGCGGTAAAAATCAGCCCTGCAGCCAGCAGCAGCAGAAACAGCAGGCGGGAGAGCGGACCGCTGCCGCGCTGCAGGTCGGGACGTCCGCGCGCCGCCGGTAAACTGGTTTCAGCCATGACACACCCCATTGATGACCGGATGCACCCACCGCATCCGCTACTGGCAGTGTGATACGCCTGCAGTGTGACAGAATGATGATGGCAATAAAAAAGCCAGCCCGGAGGCTGGCTTTTCTGACAGCATCAGAATGTCATCAGAGGCTGTTGCTGGTCGCGGGCTGCGCCTGATCGACCGGTGCCGGCTGCTGTTCTGCCTGCGGTTGTGCAGCAGGCTGATCGGCTGGCGGTGCGACGGCCGTTGCGCCCTGTGGCGTCATCGGTTCCTCTTTTGGCATTGCATCAGCCGATTCCTGAACGGCAATTGCTGCCGGCTGCGCATCATCGGCCTGACCGTTGATTTTGGTCGGCATACCGCTGCGTGCCTGGATGGCGTTGTTGACTGCATCCTGACGCGTGCTGGCATCAGCAACCACTTTTGTCACGGCTGACGTCAGATTGATCGGTACCAGCTCACGCGAGTTGAACTGCTCTTCCGTGGTGGAGAGCGGGTTATGCACCTCAATCCAGCGTGAACCATCCGGCTCAACGGTCGCTTTAACCGGCTGATCGATAAACTGCACGCGGGTGCCGACCGGCACGTTGTCAAACAGCCATTTGATATCGTCGGCACGCAGGCGGACGCAACCGTGGCTGACGCGCAAGCCGATACCGAAGTTGGCGTTAGTCCCGTGAATCGCATACAGGCGGCCGATATAGAGCGCGTGCAGACCCATCGGGTTATCCGGGCCGGCCGGGAAGACGGCCGGAATGCTCTCGCCGCGTGCTGCATATTCAGCGTGCATCGCTTTGGTTGGCGTCCAGGTCGGGCCCGCTTTTTTACGCTCTACTTTGGTGGTCCAGTTAACCGGGGTATCTTTCCCCAGCTCACCGATACCGATAGGCAGCACGACAACGGTCTTAGTGCCTTTCGGGTAGTAGTAGAGACGCATCTCGGCGCTGTTGATCACGATGCCTTCACGCGGCGCGTCAGGCAGGATCAGCTGCTGTGGGATCACCATTTTGCTGCCCGCTTTAGGCAGGTAAACGTCAACGCCGGGGTTCGCTTCCAGCATGTTGCTGAGGCCCATCTGATACTGAGCAGCAAAAGCTTCCAGCGGAAGTTTACTCTCTTCCGGCACGGTGATTTCAATGTTTTCGCCAATTAGGCGGCTATTCGCTGCAGGGAGCGGATAGACGACAGCAAAGGCTGACTGGCTGAAAGCGGCCAGGGCAAGAGCTAGTGAAGCGAACGCGCGAATGCTTTTTTTCATGTTTTTACAAGTCGTTATGGCCGTGTTTCAGGCTTGTCAGAGTATCGAATCCATCGTGGTCAGTGTGACCCGCTGCGCATTATATGTGCATTGCCGCGGCGATGGGAATGATGATTTTTACTGCCTGAAGATACTTTACGCAAAAAGTCCTTCTTCACAGATAAATCTGTTGGCGCAATGCCCCAAATTGTGAATAGTCAGGGCTGCCAGAGCGTGACTTCACCGCTGAGTTTACGGTTAAGAAAAAAGGCGGCACTGATCAGCGCCAGGTGGCTGAGCGCCTGCGGAACGTTACCCAGGGCATAGCCGCGTTCAGTAAACTCTTCGGCATACAGACCCAGCGGGTTGGCATAGCTCAGCAGCTTCTCAAACTCAAAATGTGCCTCCTGCACCCGGCCGGCACGCGCCAGGCACTCCACATACCAGAAAGAGCAGGCGACAAAAGCGCCTTCACCGCCTGCCAGTCCGTCAGCCGGGGTTTCGCTGATATTATAGCGCCGTACCAGGCCATCACTCACCAGGTTAGCCTTAATCGCATCCAGCGTGGCCAGCCAGTCAGGATCGGTGGAGCTGACAAAGCGTACCAGCGGCATCAGCAGCATGGACGCATCCAGAGCGGTGCCGCCGCGCGTCGCGGTAAAATGGCCCAGTTCGGCATTCCAGAAGTTCTGCCAGATATCGTCGCGGATCTCACTGCGCACCCGATCCCAGCGATCGTAAGGCATCGGCAGTGAACGTTTCATACCCAGACGCAGCGCGCGATCCAGCGCTACCCAGCACATCAGGCGCGAATGAAGAAAATGCTCCGGCTGACCGCGCATCTCCCAGATGCCGGCGTCAGGCTGGTTCCAGTTGTCACAGACGTAATCAATCATGCTGGAGACGTGCAGCCAGCCACGGTGGGAGATGGCGTCGCCATATTTGTTGGCCAGATAGATAGCGTCCATCAGTTCGCCATAAATATCGAGCTGCGTCTGTCGCCACGCGTCGTTACCAATACGCACCGGCTGTGAATCAGCGTAACCAGAAAGATTCAGCAGTTCGCTTTCATGCAGTTCAGTGCCGCTGTCCAGACGATACATCACCTGCAGATGCGGCGTGTCATCATGGCTGTGTTCAACACAGCGGCCGACCCAGCGGGTAAAATCGTGCGCTTCTTCCACGTAGCCGAGACGCATCAGCGCATACATGCTGAACGAGGCGTCGCGGATCCAGGAGGCGCGGTAGTCCCAGTTGCGTTCACCGCCCAGCTCCTCCGGCAGACCAAAGGTGGCGGCGGCAGCGATGGAGCCATGCTCGTGCGACGTAAGCAGCTTCAGCGTCAGCGCTGAGCGCGTCACCATTTCACGCCAGCGCCCCTGATAGGAGCTGTGATTACTCCAGCGCAGCCAGTAATCAAGCGTGTCCTGAAAGCAGCGCGCCGTTGAGATCGTTTCAACGTGCGGGTCATCATCGTTGCCAAAAACAAACTCCGCGTGTTCGCCACTCTGCAGCGTGAATTCCGCTACCGCCGCCTGATTTTCGCAGCGCAGCGGCAGCGTGGCGCTCAGGCGTAGCGCAGGTTGTCCCTCCGCCAGAAAGGCCACGCCGCCCTCACGCATTTCCGCACGCGTTTCTGCCCGGGCGTAATCGTGACGCGGTGCGCAGACCAGCTGAAAAGTGGCGGTACCGCGCACCACTTTTACGCGGCGTACCAGGCGCGGGACTTTGCTGCTCTCATCGCAGATCGGCATATAGTCGGTGATTTCCGCGACCCCCTCATCGGCCAGCCAGCGGGTCTGCAGAATATTGGTATCAGGCAGGTAAAGCTGCTGGCGACGCGCCTGCGGCCAGTCAGGGGCAAGGGTAAAACGGCCCGCTTCTTCGCTGTCGAGCAGCGCTGCAAAGACAGAAGGGCTGTCCAGTTCTGGCCAGCAGAGATAGTCGATAGTGCCATCGTTAGCGATCAGGGCGCAGGTGCGCAAATCGCCGATTACACCGTGGTCATCAATTCTGCGTTTAATTTTGCTCATCCCGCCTCCGATAGCTTATCTGACTGTTAACTATAGACGAAACGGTTTGCAGGGCAGCGTCGTGGCACGGATGGATAACTTCTATACTAAAACATCCCTGACTGTAAGGAGCGCGTGATGATGACAGGCAAACAGAGAGTCGCGGTAGTAACCGGATCGGATTCAGGCATTGGCCGCAGCTGTGCCGTGATGCTGGCAGAAGCGGGGTATACCCTGGGCATTACCTGGCACACCGATGAGGAGGGCGCGCAGGAGACTGCGCGTCTGGTGGAGAGCAAGGGACAGCAGGCGCAGGTGCGTCAGCTTGATCTCTCCGATCCGCAGGCGGGCGGCAAACAGCTGGCACAGCTGATTAACTCGCTGGGGCGCATTGATGTGCTGGTCAACAATGCCGGGGTGGTATCGCAGGCTGATTTTCTCGACATGGATTTTAGTGAGTGGCGTAAGGTATTTGATGTTGACGTCGACGGCGCGTTTGTCTGTGGACAGATCGCTGCCCATCATATGGTTGACCAGGGCGACGGCGGGCGAATCATCAATATCACCTCCGTGCATGAGCATACGCCGCTGCCCGGCGCGGTGGCGTATACCGCCGCGAAACATGCGCTGGGCGGGCTGACTAAATCGATGGCGCTGAGTCTGCTGCCGCACCATATCCTGGTTAATGCCGTGGCACCCGGCGCGATAGCCACGCCGATGAACGATATGGAAAACAGCGATGCGCGTCGTCGCCATATGCCGGAGATCCCGATAGGCCGGCCTGGCGACACGCGTGAAATTGCCAGTCTGGTGGCATGGCTCTGCTCTGAATGGGCCACCTATACTACCGGCCAGTCGTTTGTGGTAGACGGCGGATTCACCCTGGCAAATCCGCAGTTCAAAGGCTACCACAGCTAACCGGCGCGGCGGTGGTTCCAGCGGCGGATCAGGTAGCGTAATACGATACCGGTGACGATAGCCGCCGCCAGCCAGACCAGATGTTTGAGGTGCTGATCAAGCTTATGCAGCCAGGGCGCAATGATTTCGCCGGCAAAATAGCCCAGCGTGACAAATATCAGCGCCCAGAGCGCAGCACCGATCACATTGAGCACAAAAAAACGCAGCGGCTTCAGGCGGCTGGTGCCGATGATAATCGGCCCAATCAGGCGAAAGCCATACATAAAACGTACGCCGATAACAAACAGGCTGGGATGCTTCTGGATCAGGCGCTTAGCTTTGCCAATCGTCGCCTGATGTTTACTGAAGCGGCGCAAAATGCGTGTACCGTAGCGGCGGCCGAGCCAGAACAGCAGCTGGTCGCCAATGATCCCGCCTGCCATCGCCGCCAGCACCACGCCGCCGTAGTGCAGCAGCCCCTCATGGGCTGCCACGCCGCCCAGCAGCGTAAAGGTTTCCCCTTCGGCAATACAGCCAATCATCAGGGCCAGATAGCCATACTGGGTGATTAATCCATTGATATCGAGATGCAATTTTTTCTCCCTGCACAGAACAAACACCTGAGCAGTGTAGCTGCAGACGGCTTTTTTTGTGCTGCGGGCCGCAAAAACAGGCGGGCTGGTTATACTTGAAGAGACGCTGCCTGTCGGAGTCTGACTGAATGCTAAAGGGGCGGCCCACTGCATCAGAGGAGTGATTTTATGAATCATGTCTGGGGTCTTCTGGCGCATCCGAATCAGGAAATGCGCCATATCAAGCAGGAAAACGAAAGCGTTTCACATCATTACACGCATCACGTGCTGCTCATGGCAGCGATACCGGTAATATGTGCCTTTATCGGCACGACACAATTTGGCTGGAATCTTGGCGAAAATCGCTTTATTCAGCTCAATCTGATGACCGGCATCGGTCTGGGTATTCTCTTCTATTTGTTAATTCTGGGCGGCGTCGCAGTGATGGGGCGGGTGATCCACTGGATGGCGCGCGACTATCCGCAGCGTCCCGGTATTCAGCGCTGCACCGTATTCGCCGGCTACGTGGCCACGCCGCTGTTTCTCAGCGGTCTGGTGGCGCTTTATCCGCTGGTGTGGCTCTGCGTACTGGCGGGAGCAGTGGCGCTGGTTTACACCGGTTATCTGCTTTATGTCGGTATTCCGGTGTTTTTAAATATCGATCGTGAAGAGAGTATGCGCTTCTCCGGCTCCACGCTGGCGATTGGGGTACTGGTCTTTGAAGTGCTGCTGGCGCTGACGGTTGTACTGTGGGGTTATGGGCCTCGGCTGTTCTGATATTCGCGCTTTTTTCTGAGGCCGCACATAACTGCGGCCTTTTTAACGCCCGGAAACAATCTCACTAAGAAATTTGCTGCATTTGCGCGTATTATCCTGCTGCCAGCCCGCACCCTGACAGGCCTGATGCGGGCGGCCTGTGGAGCTTTCACAGCGCAAAATTCCTGATCGGATCTCACTGACACGATGTCTGTAAAATTACCTGTTTCTCTGCTGTCGCTGGCGCTGTTTATGACAGCCCCGGCGGCGATAACACCTGTACTGGCTGCACCCGCCGCGCTCCCGGGTCTGGCACCGCTGGCCCAGCCGCAAATCGCCTCCGGCAGCGCCATGATTGTTGATCTCGACACGGGCAGGGTGCTGTTCTCAAGCCATCCTGACCGCGTGCGCCCTATCGCCTCTATCACTAAAGTGATGACGGCGATGGTGGTGCTGGATGCAAAATTGCCCATGGATGAGCTGCTCTCGGTGGATATCAGCCAGACGCGCGAAATGCGCGGTGTGTTTTCGCGCGTCAAACTCAACAGCGAAATCAGTCGCCGCTCTATGCTGCTGCTGGCGCTGATGTCCTCTGAAAACCGCGCGGCGGCCAGTCTGGCGCACCACTATCCGGGCGGCTATAACGCCTTTATCCGCGCCATGAATGCCAAAGCGCGCGCGCTGGGTATGACGCACACGCGCTATGTAGAACCCACCGGCCTCTCCACGCAGAATGTCTCCAGCGCCAGCGATCTGGTTAAGCTGCTGAAAGCGACGCGTCAGTATCCGCTGCTCGGCCAGCTCAGCACCACAAAAGAGCAGACGGCGGTGTTTCAGCACCCGAGCTACGCACTGCCGTTCCGCAACACCAATCACCTGGTTTACAAAGAGGGCTGGCGGATCCAGCTGACGAAAACAGGGTACACCGATGAGGCGGGCCACTGCCTGGTGATGCGTACGGTGATCAACAACCGCCCGGTGGCGCTGGTGGTACTGGATGCGTTTGGCAAATATACCCACTTTGCCGATGCTAATCGCCTGCGCGACTGGCTGGAAACCGGTAAAGCAGCCCCGGTTCCGGCGGCAGCGCTGGCGTATAAAAAACAGAAAGCGGGACTCACTACCAGCAACACGGTAGTGGAATAACGGCAAGGGTGCGCGCCCGCCAGCAGGCGGACCGCACCCCTTGTAAAGCGGCATATCACCCGTTCCCTGATTTGATATGCTCAATCCTGTTATCACCCGGCGGCGACCTCCTGTACGGGCCGCCACACTCATTTAACTGGCTTATTCGCTGGAATGTCGTTCTATGATGAAGTTTCGTTTTTTCACGATTCCGCTGTTACTGCTCATGCTGTGTGTGCCCGCGCTGAGCCAGGCGGATGACGCGCCCGATGTGACGCAACAGCAGCCGGCACAGGAAGAAGAAGCGCCGCCGCAGGTTAATCCGGCGGTTGAGCTGCCAAAAATGCAAAAAATTCTCGACAAGATCAAAGGACAGGTCTCGGGAGAAACCAGCGAAAACCAGCTCAACCAGCTTAATGAGATGGCGCTGGAGCTGTCGGGCAATGCAGAGACGCTGGGGCAGGCGTTACTCCCGCAGCGCCAGCAGCTTGATGCGCAGCTGGCGGTACTGGGTCCCGCGCCGAAAGCGGACAGCGGCGTTAAAGAGACGCCGGAGGTCACGCGTAAGCGCCGTTCGCTGGAAAACCAGAAAGGCAAGCTGGACGATCAGATCAAACAGGCTGAAGGCATTAAAAACGGCGCGCTGGTGCTCTCTTCACAGATTGTGAATCTGCGTCGCGATCAGCTGAAAAACCAGCTGGCGCTGAACTCCGGCAGTATTTTTGGCCCGCGCTTCTGGGCGCCGCTGGTGAGCCGCCAGGATCTTGACGGCGAAAAAATCAGTGACTTCATTACGGAGCTGAAGGCGTCGGCAGCCCTGTCGTGGGAATCGGACTGGCGTGCCGGCACCATCGGCTGGCTGGTGGCAGCCATGCTGGTGATGACGCTGGGACGGCGCTATAGCGAAGAGTTTCTCGCCTGGGTAAGTATTCACAAACTGCCGGAAGGGCGGCTGCGGCGCAGCTTCCTCGCTGCTGCCATTGCGCTGACCACGCTGGCGGCGGTGGTGCTAACCTTTAACTTCAGCGCGCTGGCGTTTACCCGCCGGGATGAAGTCTCCGGTGACGTACAGGATTTTGTTACCCGCCTGGTGCAGCTGAGCGTCTACTGCGGGCTGATTGCCGGCCTGGGACGGGCGTTTCTCTCGACCCGCCGTCCCAGCTGGCGACTGCCGGCCATCTCTAATGAGGTTGCGCTGGCGCTGAAGCCGTTTCCGCCGATTACCGCTGCGCTGGTGTTTATCTTTCAGACCGCAGAAGCGTTTAACTACACGGTAGGCACCAGCCTCAGCACCACGATTTTTGCTAACGGCCTGACCGCACTGCTGATTGGCAGCACCGGGCTCGCCATCAGTATGCGCACCAACCGCGTGCGCCGCCGGATGACCCGGCTGGGTAACCCGCCGGAGGCGCGTCCGACAGTGGTCGGGCTGGTTCAGCTGGCGCTCACGCTGACCGCCGTGGCGATTCTGATTTCACTGACGATTGGCTATGTGACGCTGGCGCGTTTTCTGAGCTATGAAGTGGTGTGGTGCGGGATCCTGTTTGGCTCCTTCTATTTTCTGAGTCACGTCATTACCGACGGCTGTGAAAGTCTGTTCTCCACCAGCAGCGCAGCCGGACGCCGCCTGCAGAGTTCGCTGAATATTGATGAGCGCTATCTGCAGCAGGCCGCCACGCTGCTCAGCGCGCTGGGTAAAGCGCTGCTGATGGGCATTGTCGCGCTGGCGCTGATGACCGGCACGTTCGCCTCTTCGACGCCGGTAGAACTGATTCAGAAAGTGATTGAGTTCTGGGGTGGCAAAGGGCTGGAGTCGCTGAATATTGTACCGGCGCATATGGTCAATGCCCTGCTTTGCCTCGTGGCGGGTATCTGGATATTACGCTCAGTACGCCGCTGGCTGGATAACGATTTTCTGCCGAAAACCACCATGGATGTCGGCATGCGCGTCTCGCTGGTGACGCTGTTCAGCAATATCGGCTACGTGCTGATTATCCTGCTGACGCTCTCCATCATGGGACTGCAGTGGAATAAGCTGGCGTGGATCGTCAGCGCGCTGTCGGTGGGCATCGGTTTTGGTCTGCAGGAGATTGTAAAAAACTTTATTTCCGGCCTGATCCTGCTCACTGAGCGACCGGTCAAGGTAGGGGATCTGGTCAGCATCAGCGGCATTGAGGGCGATATCCGGCGTATCAATGTTCGCGCCACGGAGATTCAGCTCGGCGACAAGTCGACGGTGATTGTGCCCAATTCGCAGCTGATTTCGCAGAACGTACGTAATGCCACCATGGGAAATGCGCAGGGCGTTGTGACCATTCAGCTGACGTTCCCGCTGGATATCGATCCGGTGCGGGTGCGCGAGCTGCTGCTGGAGGTCTATAACGAAAATGAGCGCATTCTGGAGACGCCTGATCCTTCCGTGTCGTTTAAAGATCTTACGCCGTCGGGCATTGTGCTGAGCGTAACCGGCAACGTTGCCAGTCAGCGCCAGATCTCAGGAGCCAAAAGCGATCTGCTGTTCGATATTCTGACGCGCCTGCGTAAAGAAGGCATTGTGCTGTCTGCACCGCAGACCATGATCATCGAGCGCCGTGCGCTGGCGGCGGCCACACAGGAGCAGGATCCACCGCAACCCTGAGTCAATGGCAGGGTGGTTATCAGGCCACCCTGCGCATGAGTGCCGGTCTCAGGCTTTTACTGCCCAGCCTTTCTGCTTGCTGGTTTTACCGATGCCGGGATTAAAGGTATTGGTCGGATCCAGTTCCCGATAAAACGCCTGCAGCTGCGGTTTCGCCTTATAGAGATGACCCACGTTATGTTCCGCGGGATACTCGGCGCCGCGTGCGCTGAGCAGCGCCAGCATCCTTTCTTTTAGCGCGTACACGTCCACGCCTTTTTTCACAATGTAATCCTGATGGAACACGTGGCAGAAGAAGTGGCCATAGTAGAGCCGGTGGATCAGATCGTTATCAAACTCCGGCGGCAGCTGTTCAAACCACTCTTCATCGTTGCGTCGCAGGGCAATATCCAGTGCCAGAATATCTTCCACGTCATCCGCATGTACTGCGTGATAGCGCACGGCAGCCCCGGCGGCGGCAAACCGATGCAAAAACGCATGCGATCCCTCTTTGCTGTCGCAGGCGAAAAACTCCCCGCCGCCCTCACGAAAATAGTCCTGCAGATACGTCTGCGCCTCGGCAACGCCTTCGCCGGACATTTTCAGCATCAGGTGGTGTTCATACTTATCGCGGTACTGCTTAAGGCGTTTTGGCAGGTGTGCCGGAAACAGGCGGCTGATACGCTGCAGCAGACGATCGGTGAAGTGCGGTTTCACAACGCTGAGCTTGTTCAGCCAGGCATCCATCCGTCCCTTGAGGGTGAAAAAGAGCGGCATCTTATCGGTGCCGAGCTTGTCGATCATCACGAAAGTATCTTTGCCGTACACTTCGGCAATATCGAAGATATCGCGGTGCATATATTCACCCGCCACCGGCAGATGGGTGAACTCTGCCAGGATATGACGGCGGATGTCGCCCAGCACGGCGGGGTCGTTGGTGCCGATATAGAATACCTGCTGCTGTGGCTCAGTCGGAAAGGTATCCAGACGCACGGCAAACACCGCAAGCTTACCGGCGCAGCCGGAGGCTTCAAACAGCCGGCGGGCGTCAGCGTTAAAGCGCGCCGGCGTATCGGCGTGAATATCACGTACCCGCCCGGCGTATTCATGGTCCGAGGCGTGACGCTCATCCCAGCGCACATCGCTCTGCTGCCAGCGCTCATCATCCAGCCGCCCGAGGATCTCTTCCGGCGAGTGGCCCAGGTCGATCCCCAGATGATTAACCAGCTTGAGTTTACCGCTGGCGTCCACCTGCGCAAACAGCGCCATCTCACTGTAGGCTGGCCCGCGTTTGATCAGCGAGCCGCCGGAGTTATTACAGATCCCGCCCAGTACTGAAGCACCGATGCAGGAGGAGCCAATGACCGAGTGCGGCTCGCGACCGAGCGGTTTGAGCGTTTTTTCCAGCTGATAGAGCGTGCTGCCGGGAAACGCGAGGATCTGTTTGCCGCCATCAATCAGCTGCAGCCGATCGAGACGCAGGGTGCTGACGATCACAACCGGACGATCGTAATCGTTGCCGCTGGGCGTGGAGCCTTCCGTCAGGCCGGTATTGGCCGCCTGCATCAGAATAATAGCGTCCGCGCTGACCAGCGCCTGCAGGACCCGCCAGAGTTCGAGCAGCGACCCCGGAAAGACCACCGCCAGCGCATCGCCCGCGCCGGAGCGAAAGCCGGTACGGTAGCGCGCGGTTTGCTCCGCATCAGTCAGCAGATGAGAGGCACCAACCAGACGGCGCAGGTCGGCAACCAGTGCAGGATGAGAAAGGTGAGAATTCATGAGCCTGTCCTTGTCGTTAACGTGGCGTTTCTACTGTAGCACGCGGCGCGGCTCTGGTCGCCGTGTGACAAAGGCGGCTACCTGCTATCCTCATCTTGTGGCACACTGCCCCGCTAATCTTCATTGTGCGCAGTTACTTAAGAGAACCCAACCTGATGAAATGGATTTACTCTGTTAGCCTCGCGGTCTCCCTGGCTCTGCAGCCGGCGTTTGCCGATACGCTGCGTGAAACACATCCCCTGACGGAGCAGGCGCGCGACGCGTATGTCAGCCAGCTGCTCAGCAAAATGACGCTGGACGAAAAGATTGGCCAGATGCGGCTGATCAGCGTCGGACCCGACACACCGAAAGAGGCGATTCGCGATATGATCCAGCAGGGGCAGGTTGGGGCAATTTTTAATACCGTCACCCGCCAGGATATTCGCGCCATGCAGGATCAGGTGATGCAGTTAAGCCGCCTGAAAATTCCGCTGTTTTTTGCCTACGATGTGGTGCACGGCCAGCGCACTATTTTTCCGATTCCGCTGGGCCTCGCGGCCAGCTGGGATCGCGATGCGATTGGTGAGGTGGGGCGTGTTTCTGCTTATGAGGCCGCGGATGATGGTCTGAATATGACCTGGGCACCGATGGTGGATGTCAGCCGCGAACCGCGCTGGGGACGAGGCTCAGAAGGCTTTGGTGAAGATACCTATCTTACGTCGCAGATGGGCAGCGCCATGGTCAGAGCGATGCAGGGCAAGAGCCCGGCCGATCGTTACGCCGTAATGACCAGCGTGAAACATTTTGCCGCCTACGGCGCGGTGGAAGGCGGACGTGATTACAACACCGTGGATATGAGCCCGCAGCGGCTGGCGCAGGACTACCTGCCGCCTTATAAAGCCTCGCTGGATGCCGGCAGCGGTGGCGTGATGGTGGCGCTGAATTCGCTGAACGGTACCCCGGCCACCGCCGATGGCTGGCTGCTGAAAGATCTGCTGCGCGATCAGTGGAAATTCAAAGGCATCACCATCAGCGATCACGGCGCGATTAAAGAGCTGATCAAACACGGTGTGGCGAGCGATCCGCAGGATGCGGTGCGCATTGCGCTGAAGTCAGGCATCGACATGAGCATGAGCGATGAGTACTACAGCAAATATCTGCCGGCGCTGGTGAAACGCGGGGCAGTGAGTATGCGTGAAATTGATGACGCTGCCCGTCACGTGCTCAATGTAAAATATGACATGGGGCTGTTCAACGATCCGTACAGCCACCTCGGACCGCAGAGCAGCGATCCACAGGATACCAACGCTGAGAGCCGCCTGCACCGTGCCGAAGCGCGCGACGTGGCGCGCAAGAGCATGGTGCTGCTGAAGAACTGGCGCGAGACGCTGCCGCTGAAGCGTGACGCGACCGTGGCGCTGGTAGGGCCGCTGGCGGACAGCCAGCGCGATATCATGGGCAGCTGGTCAGCTGCGGGCGTGGCAAAGCAGTCGGTGACGCTGCTGCAGGGCATGCGCAATGCCATGGCAAACAAAGGCACGCTGCTGTACGCCAAAGGCGCTAACGTTTCAGACAACAAAGGTATTCAGGGTTTCCTCAATCTCTATGAGCAGGCGGTCAGCGTGGATACGCGTACCCCGCAGCAGATGATCGATGAGGCGGTGGCTCAGGCAGAGAAAGCGGATGTGGTGGTCGCTGCGGTGGGTGAGGCGCAGGGCATGGCGCATGAAGCGTCGAGCCGCAGTGAACTGGCGATCCCGGCCAGCCAGCAGAAATTACTGGCGGCCCTGAAAGCCACCGGTAAGCCGCTGGTGATTGTGCTGATGAATGGCCGGCCGCTGACGCTGGTGAATGAAGACCGCATGGCGGATGCGATGCTGGAAACCTGGTTCAGCGGCACGGAAGGCGGCAATGCCATCGCTGACGTGCTGTTTGGCGATTACAACCCTTCCGGTAAACTGCCGGTCACGTTCCCGCGGTCAGTGGGGCAGATCCCGCTTTACTATAATCATCTGCCTACCGGGCGACCTTATAATCCGGAAAAGCCGAATAAATATACCTCCCACTACTACGACACGATTAACGGTCCGCTCTATCCGTTTGGTTACGGCCTGAGCTATACCCGCTTTACCGTTTCACCGGTGACGCTCTCTGCGCGCACGATGCCGCGCAGCGGCAGCATTGAAGCGAGCGTAACGGTGACCAACAGCGGTAAACGCGACGGGGCGACGGTGGTACAGATGTATCTCAACGACCCGGTGGCGAGTATCAGCCGTCCGGTACAGGAGCTGCGCGGCTTCCGGCGTATTATGCTGAAAGCCGGTGAGTCGCAAACCGTGCGCTTTACGATCGACGCTGATGCGCTGAAATTCTGGAACCAGCAGATGCAGCACGTGGCGGAACCCGGCAAATTTAACGTCATGATTGGCCTGGATTCCGTACGCACCCAGGATGCACAGTTCGACTATCTTTAACGGATAACCGCGTCTCCCGGCCGCCAGGCCGGGGGCGCTATCCCTGACGCCTTTTTATCCGACACCACGCCACCATGACGCTTCGCAATCGCATTGAACAGCAGATCTTTCGCCTTAACGGGCTGGCACTCAACGAGTTTGACCTCTCGCAGCCGCCCGGCGATCCCGGCTTATTTGGCCCCGACTCCACTATCTGGCGTATCCACGGTGATTTTCCGGCGATGCTCTGCGGCGGTATCAGCGCCCTGATGCTGCAGATGCTGCATCCGGCGGCGCTGGCCGGGGTCTGGGATCACTCCAGCTTCCGTCAGGATATGCTCGGCCGGCTGCGCCGCACCAGCCAGTTCATCGCCGTAACGACCTTTGGCAATACGGCCGATGCCCGGACGCTGATTAAACGGGTGAAGCGCATCCATCTGCAGGTCAGCGGCATCGATAACAACGGCAACCCTTACGCGGCCAGCGATCCGCATCTGCTGACCTGGGTGCATGTAGCGGAAACCAGCCGTTTTCTGGCGGCCCATCTGCGCTATAAAAACCCGGCGCTCAGCCGGGCTGAGCAGGATCGCTACTATCAGGAGGCGGCGCAGGTGGCGATTGCGCTGGGCGCAGAGCAGGTGCCGTGCAGCGTGACCGACGTCGCGCATTATCTGCAGGCGATCCGCCCGGAACTCTGTTTTGATGCGCGCACGCAGGAGGTGATGGCGCTGCTGATGAATGCGCCGGCACCCGGCTGGCAGGCGCGGCCGGCAATGCGCACGATGCTGCAGGCGGGCATCGGCTTACTGCCGGAGTGGGCACAGCTGCAGCTGCAGCGCCCGGTCAGTCCGCTGACGCAGTGGCGCACCGACCGGCAGATGGCGCTGCTGGCGCGCCTGCTGCGCTGGTCGATCCAGCGCGGCGCCTGGTCACGGGCGATGCAGCGTATGGGCCGTGACGCCCGCTACCGCTGAAGCAAAGCCAGGCGCTCAGCGCGAGCGCAGCCGCACTTTGAGAGTTTTACCCTTGTCTCACATGGCGCGAGTGCCGATCCTGCTCTATTCTCGGGGAAAATGGATCCCTCCAGGCATTGTCGAGGCGTTATGACCAGTTACCCTCTGATTGCTGAGGTGCCGAATCAGCAACATACTTTAACCGCGATCGTCGAACAGGATGCGCGCACCGCCTATTTTTATATCTGGCCCAACGACCTGTTTCGCAGTCAGTACGCTGTGCGCGGCTGCTGGCTGCGCAACCTTCTGCCGGCACCGGCGGAGGAAGATCGCGAAGCGATGGAGCAGGGTATCGCACCGCTGCTGAGCGCAGAATATTGCCGCACGCTGGAGGCAGAGCCAATGCTCGATCCCGCAGGCCTGCAGATACTGTGGGAGCCGGATGATACCGGTGCGGCCCTGTGGTACTACGGACAGCTGCTGGCGGTGATCCCTGGCTGGAGTCTCTATCAGAGCAAACAGGTCAGCTTCTCAGCCGGCTGTATCAGGAAAAACCGCCTTACGGCGCCGCTGGGTTCAGCCTCCACCAATGAATACTATGCGCGTGCTGAGCAGCAGCGTCACTTCTGGCGTGACTGGCACGACGACCAGCAGTGGGAAAAAATCCAGCATGAAATGCTGCAGGTGTACCAGGCGCAGTTTGGTGAGTCGGTCAAATATTACGCTATCGATCAGGGCAGCTGGCCGCCGATGGCGCTTTCTCAGCACTGGCACAACGGCGTCTGGTATTTTGTCACGCTGGGGATGAGCATTCGTCCGATGCCGCAGGTCGATTATCTGTTTGAGGAGCTGGCACCCCAGTACCGGCGGGTTGAACTGGCGCTGGCGGTAGATGGCGAGGTGATGACCGAGGCCAACGCGGTGCAGATGGCGAGCGCGCTGGCGGAGTTTGCCCATCTGCCGTGGGCGCGGCTGACGTGGATTGGCGAAGGGCATACGCTGGCGTCTGAAGTGGCACCGGTCGGCTTTGAAAGTTTTCTGCTGGCTAACGCGCTGGCACCGGAGGCAGCGTCGCTGCGGCTGCCGAAGCGCGACGGCGACCGGCCGGAGCTGCTCTGGGCGACGCCGATCACCGAAGCGGAACGCCACTTCGCACAGTCAGATGAACAGGGCGGACAGCAGCTGCTTCAGCGGCTGCTGGCAGAGGGAAATAGCCATATCTTCCGGCCGCGTCAGGAGGTTGTGGCGCCGCCTCAGTAAATGCCCGCCCTTCTTCTGTGAAGAGGGGCGCGCTGCCGGTACCGGCAGGCGATTTTCCGCTGTGCTTCCCCCCTGGTTTCTTACCGCAGAAAATAGTCACCCGATTCAACTATTTGCTTTTTTTGTGATCCCGCCCCTCTCAAGTTCCCCATTAACACGCCGTTAACCTCGATCAGGCAACTCGCCAACCAGGGTAAGGGCATCCGAATGTTTAAAACCACGCAATCCCGTTTTACCGCGACGCTGGTCGCGTTTTTTGTTGTGCTGATGCTGGTCACCGTGCTGGTGATCAATCAGTTTATCGCACCGCAGCTGAGTCAGAATGAGAGCCGCCTGGTGCGCTATGAGGTTGATGGCCTGGCCGGACGCATTGTCGAACAGATGAACCGGGTTCAGGCGCAGCAGCGGGCGATAACGGAAGCTGCCGGCGTGATGGAGAGCGCGACGATAGATATTCTGCTGCCGGCGCTGGTGAACCAGTACCAGGACAGTAACGTGTTTGGCGGCGGGATCTGGCCGCTGCCGAACCGGCGCGATCCGGCAAAAGAGAAAGACAGCACCTTTTTTGCGCGCAATGCCAGTAATCAGCTGCAGGTCAATACCTACTGGAATTCTGATGCGGCCGATAAGTACTGGGAGCAGCCGTGGTACAAAGCGGGGATGGCCGCAGCAAAAGGGCAGTGCGCCTGGGCTAAAGCCTATCAGGATGCGGCCAGCCCGCAGCCGCGTACCAACTGCGCGATGGCTATCTATCGCGACGGCAGCGTCTGGGGCGTGGCTACCATTGACGTAACGCTGGGCTTTTTTAATCAGCTGGCGAAGCAGATGGGGGACGCCATTAACGGCCGCGTGCTGATTGTGGAAGCGGATGGCAAAGTGGTCGGCAACGCGGCGCTGCTGGACGGTGCGCCAAAACTGGAAAACCTGAGCGAGACCCGGCTGCCGATGGCTGCTGCACTGAAGTCGCTGCTGACGCAGGCGGGTAGTGAGCCGGCGCAGACCACGTTCAGCGGCGAGGATGGTGAGCATACGCTGTTCCTGCAGGCGATCCCCGGCAGCCCGTGGTATCTCGCCAGCGACGTGCCCTCCAGCCTGCTGGATGCGCAGACGCACAGTATGCTGACGCGGCTGGGCGTGGTGCAGATCCCGCTGGCTATCATTCTGCTGCTGGTATCGCTGGGCTTTGTCCGCGCAATGATGAAACGTCTGGGCGTACTGCACAAAAACATTGAAGCACTCTCCACCGGCGGTGCCGACCTGACGCAGCGCCTGCCTGCCAGCAATAGCCCGGAATTTAACGCCGTGGCAGAGAGCTTTAACCAGTTTATCAGTTACCTGCAGGGGCTGATGCGTCAGGTTGGCGACAGCGCGCTGGCGATCACGGCAGCCTCGCGTGAAATCGCCAGCGGCAACGCCGATCTCTCTGCGCGGACCGAATCGCAGGCCAGCTCGATTGTAGAGACGGCAGCTTCAATGGAGGAGCTGACCGGCACCGTGCGCCAAAACGCCGATAACGCCACCCACGCCAATCAGCTGGCTGACGGCGCGGCCACCGTGGCGGCGCGCGGCAGTGAAGTCGTGCGTCAGGTCGTGACCACCATGGGGGAGATCCATCACTCATCGCGTAAGGTCGTCGACATCATCAGTGTCATCGACAGCATTGCGTTTCAGACCAACATTCTGGCCCTGAACGCGGCGGTTGAAGCGGCACGCGCCGGCGAGCAGGGACGCGGTTTTGCGGTGGTGGCCTCAGAAGTGCGTAATCTCGCGCAGCGTTCAGCCAACTCAGCACGCGAAATCAAAAAGCTTATTGAGGAGTCGGTGGCAAATATCGACACCGGCAGCCAGCTGGTTGAACAGGCGGGACAGACCATGGATGAGCTGATGCAGGGCGTCAGCAGCGTCACCACGCTGATGAGCGAAATCATGTCCGCCAGCCGTGAGCAGAGCATGGGCATTGACCAAGTTAACGTCGCGATTACGCAGCTGGATGGCAGCACCCAGCAGAACGCCGCGCTGGTGGAGCAGGTCTCTTCGGCTGCACGCGCGATGGAAGAGCAGAGCGTACAGCTGGAACAGGTCGTGCAAAGCTTCAGGCTGTAACCGTACTAACCCTGATTGCGGTGGCGCACACGCTGCCGCAATCTCATCATGCTTTACCTCTGCATACCTTCTTCTTCGCCGATTCAGATTAAGCCTGCTAAGCTTATTTTTTTACCGCGCCAGCGCACGAAACGCGCGTGATTTTCTCCGCTGCCGCCGCGGTGATTGTGTACAATAGCAGGGATTTTTCTGAAGGAGCCCTCATGCCTGCCATAGAAGTTATTCTTGTTGACCACCTCGATCGTCCCACCGGCAAGATGGAAAAGTTGGAAGTGCATGAAAAAGGCTTACTGCATCGCGCAGTCACGGTTTACGTGTTTAATTCGCGTCATGAGCTGCTGCTGCAGCGGCGTGCCAGCAGTAAATATCACTGCGGCGGGCTCTGGAGTAATACCTGCTGCAGTCATCCCTTCCCGCAGGAGCCAACGCGCGACGCGGCCGAACGTCGTCTGCGTGAAGAGATGGGACTGGACCTGGCGCTGACGCCGGTGTTTGAGCTGAGCTACAACCTGCCGCTCAGCAACGGTCTGATTGAACATGAGTATGGTCACGTCTTTTTTGCCATCAGCGATGAAGAGCCGGTGCTGAATCCGGAAGAAGCGGACGCCTGGTGCTACCGTTCGGTCGGGCAAATCCAGCAGCAGATGCAGGCTGAACCGGAGCAATTTACGCCGTGGTTTCTGCACACTTTTCCGCGCATTCCGCATACGCTGGGTGACTTTCGCCTGACCGCCTGACACGTCTCCTCTTTTCGGGCGTACCACGCCCGTGCTGTGCGGGGCAATTTTTGCCCGGCTTAACAAAACAGACGTAAAATCTCCGCTTTTTTCCCGTCGCCTGCTGCGCCAGGCTACGCTTGTTTATCACCAGGTGCTAAACAGGGCGTAAGGAAAACATCATGATTAAACAGGGTTTACTGGGGCTGATTGCCCTGTCACTGAGCATGGGCGCGGCGCATGCCGCCGATGCGGTTAAAGTGGGATCGAAAATCGATACAGAAGGCTCGCTGCTGGGCAATATCATTCTGCAGGTACTCAATAAGCACGGTGTAAAAACCGTGAATAAAATTCAGCTTGGCAACACGCAGGTGGTACGCGGCGCCATCGTCGCGGGCGAACTGGATATCTATCCGGAATATACCGGCAACGGCGCATTCTTTTTTAACGATGAAAAAGCAAGCGCCTGGAAAAATGCGCAGCAGGGTTATGAGAAAGTCAGACAGCTTGATGCAGAAAAGAATCATCTCGTGTGGCTGACGCCGGCACCCGCAAATAACACCTGGACCATCGCCGTGCGTGGTGACGTGGCGCAGCAGCATAAGCTGACTTCGCTTGACGATCTCAGCGCGTATCTGAAACAGGGCGGCGAGTTCAAACTGGCTGCCTCCGCTGAATTTATCGAACGCGGCGATGCCCTGCCGGCGTTTGAAAAAGCGTACAGCTTCAAACTCAGCCAGTCACAGCTGCTCTCGCTGGCCGGCGGTGATACGGCGGTCACCATTAAAGCTGCGGCGCAGAAGACCTCAGGTGTTAATGCGGCTATGGCGTACGGAACGGACGGCCCGGTAGCGGCACTGGGTCTGCAGACGCTGAGCGATCCCAAAGGCGTACAGCCAATCTATGCACCGGCGCCGGTCGTGCGTGAAGCGGTACTGAAGCAGTATCCGCAGATGAAAGAATGGCTGCAACCGGTGTTCAGTAAGCTGGATGAAAAAACGCTGCAGCAGCTCAATGCGCAGATTGCGGTGGAAGGGCAGGATGCCAGCCAGGTAGCAACAGCGTGGCTGCAGCAGAACAAGTTGCTGTAAAAGGTGAGACAGCTGCTGTTGCGCCCCGGCCGGCAGCCGGTCACGCTGCTGCTGACGGCGCTGATCACGCTAACGCTGCTGACGCTGCCGTTTCTGCGCTTCGCCGCTAACCGGCTGGTCTCGGGCGAGCCGCTGATGGCGTGGCAGGTTGCGCACGCTGGCTGGCTGGTGCTGCCTGTCGCGGTACTCTGGCTGAGCCTGTTCGGGCTACCGGGCCGGCGTGCATCACTGCTCACGCTGCTGGGCGCGCAGGGGCTGCTTGTACTGCTCATCGGCCTCGGCGGCAGCGGGGCCAGCGAGCTGGCACGCAGCAGTTCACTGCTGGCGCGTACGGCACCTGGCAGCGGTTTATGGTGTGCGGCCGGATTAACGCTGCTGCTGGCAGCTGAAGCGATCAGAACGATAAGCCGGCAGGTGGTCTGGCGCATCCTGCTGAATCTGCAAACCGGCGTGCTGCCGCTGCTGCTTTTACTGACCGGCTGGCTGGATCAGCTTTCGCTGCTAAAAGAGTATGCCAGCCGCAGCACCACTTTCCATGCGGCCTTTAGCCAGCACCTGCTGCTGGTCTGCGGTACGCTGGTGCCTGTGCTGCTGGCAGGTATCCCGCTGGGACTGGCCATTGCGCGACGTCCTGGCTGGCAGCGGCCGGTATTCAGCCTGCTGAATCTGATCCAGACCATTCCCTCTGTGGCGCTTTTCGGCCTGCTTATCGCACCGCTGGCGGGGCTGGTTGCACACTTTCCCTTGCTTGGTCGTCTTGGCATCAGCGGTATCGGTATGGCACCGGCGCTGATTGCGCTGGTGCTTTATGCGCTGCTGCCGCTGGTGCGCAGCGTGGTCGCCGGGCTGGCGCAGGTGCCGCCTGAGGTACGTGAAACCGCACGCGCTATGGGCATGAGTGCCGGGCAACAGTTCTGGCAGGCCGAGCTGCCGCTGGCGCTGCCGGTCTGGCTGGCCGGTTTACGGGTGGTAGTGGTGCAAACCGTGGGTCTGGCAGTCGTGGCGGCGCTGATTGGTGCGGGCGGCTTCGGGGCTATCGTCTTTCAGGGATTGCTGAGCAGCGCGCTGGATCTGGTTCTGCTGGGCGTGATCCCGGTGGTGGCGCTGGCGGTACTCTGTGATGCGCTGCTGCGGCTGCTGTCCGCGCTGCTGGAGAAAAAACATGATTGAATTTCATGACGTAAGTAAACAGTTTGCCGGAAAAACGGCGATTTCCCGCCTCTCTTTGCAGATTAAGCAGGGGAGCTTTACGGTTCTGATTGGCACGTCCGGATCCGGTAAATCGACCCTTCTGAAGATGATCAACCGGCTGGTGGAACATGACAGCGGCGAGATCCGCTTTGCAGGCGAGCCTATCGAACAGATGAATGTTCGCGCCCTGCGCCGGCGCATCGGCTATGCCATTCAGTCAATCGGCTTATTCCCGCACTGGAGCGTGGCGAAAAACATCGCCACCGTGCCATCGCTGCTGGGCTGGCCAGCGCAGAAAATAGCGGCACGCGTAGCGGAACTGCTGGCGCTGCTGAACCTTGATCCCCGGCTGGCGACCCGCTATCCGCACCAGCTTTCCGGCGGACAGCAGCAGCGGGTTGGCGTGGCGCGCGCGCTGGCTGCCGATCCGGAGCTGCTGCTGATGGATGAGCCCTTCGGCGCGCTCGACCCGGTAAACCGTCAGGCGCTGCAGCAGGAGATGCTGCGCATTCAGCGGCTCACTGGCCGTACCATCGTGCTGGTTACACACGACATTGATGAGGCGCTGACGCTGGCCGATCGGCTGGTATTGATGGATAACGGTGAAATCGTACAGCAGGGGGCACCGGTTGCACTGCTGACGCAGCCTGCCAGCGACTTTGTCCGTAACTTTTTTGGCCGCAGCGAGCTGGGCGTGAGGCTGCTGGCGCTGGGGCAGGCGGGCAGCGTGGCGCGCCGCGGCGAATGGGTAGAGGCCGAGCCGATTGCCGCCGCGCTGTCGCTGCGCGAGGCGCTGTCGCAGTTTATTGCGCGCGGGACCGACAGGTTACCGGTAGTGGATCAGCAGCAGCGGGTAGGTGTGCTGCATTTCAGCGATCTGCTGCGCCCGCGGGACGCTCAATGAAGCGCCTGTTATACGAGCCGCTGAGCTGGCTGATCGCGCTGTTTTTACTGCTGCTGTGGGGATTGCCGCACAGTGAACCGCTGTTTGCGTACTGGTTTCCGCAGCTTGAGCGCCCGCTGTATCAGCAGGAGAGCTTCTGGCGCCTGACGCTGGCCCATCTCTGGCTGGTCGCAAGCGGCACCCTGCTGGCAGTGATCGTGGGCGCGGGCGGGGCAATTTTCGCTACGCGCCGCTGTGGCCGTGCGTTCCGTCCAACGCTGGAAACGCTGGCGGCGGCAGGGCAGACGATCCCGCCGGTTGCCGTGTTAGCGATTGCCGTGCCGGTAATGGGGTTTGGCGCCACGCCTGCCATTGTGGCGCTGTTTCTTTATGGCGTATTGCCGGTGCTGCAGGGGACGCTGGCGGGCATTGAGAGCGTACCGGCCAGTAACCGGGAGATCGCAACCGGACTGGGCATGGGGCCGTGGCGGCGTCTCTGGCAGATTGAACTGGCGCTGGCTGCGCCGGTAATGATGGCAGGCATACGTACATCGGTGATGATCAATATCGGCACAGCAGCTATTGCCTCTACAGTAGGCGCCGCCAGCCTCGGCTCGCCCGTGATCATTGGTCTGAGCGGCTTTAACACCGCCTATGTCATTCAGGGAGCCATACTGGTTGCGCTGCTGGCGCTGATTTGCGATCGGCTACTGGAGCGGGTGCAGCGCTGGTTTACCGGGTATGCAGAATAAGGCTGTAGCCTACCAGCATCATGCCACCCATGCCGCCAATCGCCATAATCGCGAACAGCGTACCGATAAAAATTTTATTCCAGTTCATTACAGTACCTGATTGATGCCGGGAGTCAGGCATAATAACGCGCGCCCGGCGCAGGAAAAAGGCCTGACGTGCGGTTTTACATTACGCCGGTTCATGCATCTGTATTGAAAAACCCTGCGCCTGCCAGTGCTCAAACTGCTCCTGCTGACGCCGCGTTGGCCGTTTTCCGGTCCAGATAAACAGATGCTGGCCCGGAAAGAGTTCAGGGCGTGGCATATCCAGCGGCTCAGCCAGTACATCAATACGCCAGCCGTGCTGCGCCAGACGCCAGGCTTCCAGCCAGATACGGGTGCGATCTTCCACAGCCCAGCCGATCATCAGCGCATCTTTACCCGGCTTTTTGCGCGCCCCGGCCAGACAGAAAGCAACGTAATCGATGATAGCGCCGTCCAGCAGACTGCACATGGTACGGGCGGTGTTTTGATCGAGACCCAGACGCTGGCGTACCGGCACAAAAACGTGATCGATCAGTGCATCAATCGGGTGTTCACGTCCGATGGTGGCGATTTTGGTACGCAGTTTTGAAGCGCGTACGTGACGCAGCACGCTCATCAGCTCTTCCTGCAGCGCAGTCCAGCCATCGTGTACATTGATCGTTTCACCTTCAAGCAGCGCTTTTACTTTGCCCACGGGCACGCCACTCTCTATCCAGCGTTTAATCTCTTCAATACGCTGAACATCTTCATCATCAAATTGGCGATGACCACCTTCGGTGCGCTGGGGCTTTAACAGACCGTAACGTCGCTGCCAGGCGCGAAGTGTTACCGGGTTTATTCCACAGCGCTCGGCAACATCGCCGATACTGTATAAGGCCATAATGTCCTCAAATATTGCGACCTGCATAAAAACACCTTAACCGTCGGGGCTGCCTTGTACAATCTTTATTTTATTGTACAACTTGAGTTTTATCCCGGTTTTCGGTTAATTCTCAAATAAGAGATTTTTTTCTCATATTTGAAAGGGGCATTATGTCAGCAACTGAAACGAATAACCGGCTGGCGCTGCGGCTTGCTGAACTTCGCGAACAGCAGGGCTGGTCATTGGATACACTCGCTCAGGCTACAGGCATCAGCCGGGCCTCATTGTCGCGCATTGAGCGCGCTGAGACCAGTCCTACCGCGGCATTACTCAACCGGTTATGTCATGCTTATGGCGTGACAATGTCACGTCTTCTGGAGGAGGTTGAAGATGAGACGGTGCTGCTGATAAAAGCTGACCAGCAAACCTGCTGGCACGATCCCGACAGCGGTTTTCAGCGTCGTACCCTTTCTCCTCCTGCAAGGCAGTTTAAAACAGAATTGATTGAAGGGGTACTCCCGCCAGGCGCACATATTCACTATGACATGCCACCCCTGTCCGGGCTTGAGCAGCATATCTGGTTGCAGAAGGGCGGCTTAACGATCGTCATGGCAGATCAGCGCTGGACGCTGGCCGCCGGCGATTGCCTGCGTTTTCACCTGACGGGACGATCTGCATTCAGCGCCGATGCGCAGGCGGGCGCCCGTTATATTCTGGCGGTATGCAAACCATGATAACGTTCTCTCAGCTTACTGCTGTCAGCGCAGCACACGCGCTCGCGCCGTTAAGCGATCTGCTGCAGGCCTGTGTGGCGGACGGCGCCAGCGTGGGCTTCACCGATGCCCGCGATCGGCAGGCGATAGAGCGCTTCTGGCAGGCGAGAATCGCGACATTATCCGGCGGGAGTGATGACCTGCTGGTGGCATGGCAGGAGCAGATCCCGGTAGCAACCGTGACGCTGAGCAGCTGCACGATGCCTAACGGTTACCATCGGGCAGAAATCAGCAAGCTGCTGGTACACCCGCAGCAGCGACGGCAGGGCATCGCGCGTCAGCTGATGCTGCGGGCAGAGGCACGGGCACGGACGCGGGAAAAAACGCTGCTGGTGCTGGACACCCGCAGCGGGGATGTGGCCAGCCAGCTTTATCTCTCCCTGGGCTGGCAGATCGCCGGCGCTATTCCGCACTATGCCTGCTCAACGGAAGGGGTCATGGAGGCGACCACCCTGATGTATAAGCTGCTGTAACAGGAAGCGGGTACGAAAAATCACCCGCTGAGGCTGACGCTGTCAGATTACTGTGTAAAAATACAGGCCGGATTAACTCAACAGTACTAATTATGGCTCTGACAGCAGCAATTAAAAGCCAGATCGCGCAATGGTATAAAGCGCTGCAGCAGCAGGTTCCTGACTTTATCCCGCGCGCGCCGCAGCGCCAGATGATTGCCGAAGTGGCAAAAAGTCTGGCCGGCGATGAGGGGCGCCATCTGGCTATTGAAGCCCCTACTGGCGTAGGTAAAACGCTCTCTTATCTGATCCCCGGCATTGCGGTAAGCCGTGCCGATGACAAACGGCTGGTTATCAGCACGGCCAACGTAGCGCTGCAGGATCAGATTTTCACCAAAGATCTCCCGCTGCTGAAAAAGATCATCCCCGATCTTACCTTTACGGCAGCCTTTGGCCGCAGACGCTATGTGTGTCCGCGTAATCTGGCCGCCCTGGCCGCCAGCGACGATCAGCAGGGCGATCTGCTGTTTTATCTGGATGAAGAGGCGGTGACCGGCTCAAAGGAGGAGCAGACAGTCTGTGCCCGGCTGGAGAAAGATCTCAGCCGTCATCAGTGGGATGGCCTGCGCGATCACGCTGAGAAAGCGATTGATGACAGCCTGTGGCAGCGCCTCTCGACCGATAAAGCCAACTGTCTTGCTCACCACTGCCGCTGGTATCGCGAATGCCCCTTTTTTGTCGCCCGGCGCGAGATTGAGCAGGCTGACGTCGTCGTCGCAAACCATGCGCTGGTAATGGCAGCTATGGAGAACGAGTCAGTGCTGCCACCGGCAAAGCACCTGATGCTGGTACTGGATGAAGGGCACCATCTGCCGGAGGTCGCGCGTGACGCACTGGAGATGAGCGCGGAGATCACACCAGGCTGGAGCGGGCTGCAGCTCGATCTCTTCATACGGCTGGTGGAAACGATCATGGCGCAGTTCCGGCCTAAATCGCCGCCGCCGCTGACGAATCCTGAACGGCTGAAACAGCACTGCGAAGAGATGCGTGAGCTGCTGCAGACATTGAGTCAGGCGCTGAATCCGCTGCTGCCACCCGATAATCAGCCGGGTGAGTTTCGTTTTGTGCTAGGCGAGCTGCCGGAAGCGCTGCTGACGCTCTGTACCCGGCTGTTTAAGCTGAGCGATGCGCTGCGCGGCCTGAGTGAAGGGCTGCTGAACGAACTGGGCGAGCAGACCGGCAAAGCGGATATCATGCGCCTGCATAAAGCGATTCTGCAGCTGAACCGTCACTTCGGCTGGTTTGAAGCCATCAGCAAACTGTGGCGGCTGGCCGCGATGGAAAAGGCCTCTAACGCGCCGGTCTCTAAATGGGTGACGCGTGAACTGCGCGAGGGGCAGGCGCACCTGCTGTTTCACTGCGCCGGCATCCGCGTCAGCGACCAGCTTGAGAAACTGCTGTGGCGCAAAATTCCGCATGTGGTCGTGACATCAGCCACGCTGCGTTCGCTCAGCAGCTTCAGCCGCCTGCAGGAAATGTCAGGGCTGAGTGAGAAAGCGGGCGATCGTTTTGTGGCGCTGGATTCCCCCTTCAATCATGTCGATCAGGGCAAGCTGGTGATCCCGCAAATGCGCTACGAGCCGCTGCTGGCAAATGAAGCTGAGCACATCGCCGAGATGGCGCGCTTTTTCCGCCAGCAGATGGCAGAAGGCGAACATAAAGGCGTGCTGGTGTTGTTTGCCAGCGGACGGGCGATGCAGCAGTTTGTTGCGCAGCTGCCGGAGCTGCGTCTCACGATGCTGGTGCAGGGCGATCAGCCGCGCTCCAGGCTCGTCACGCTGCATCGTGAACGCGTGACAGCAGGAAGCAGCAGCATTCTGGTGGGTCTGCAGTCGTTTGCTGAAGGGCTCGATCTCAAAGGCGATCTGCTGTCACAGGTGCATATTCACAAAATCGCTTTCCCGCCGGTAGACAGTCCGGTAATTTTGACCGAAGGCGAGTGGCTGAAAAGCCTGCGCCGCTATCCGTTTGAAGTCCAGAGTCTGCCCAGCGCCTCGTTTACGCTGATACAGCAGGTCGGGCGCCTGATCCGCAGCCATCAGTGCTTTGGTGAAATTGTGATTTACGATCGCCGTCTGCTCAGTAAAAGCTATGGCAGCCGGCTGCTGGCGGCGCTGCCGGTATTTCCGATTGAGCAGCCTGCGGTGCCGGAAGAGAAAAAAAGCGCCAGGCGCAAAAGAAAAGCCTGAGTAGCCGCGCTGAGCGGATACTCGTTCCGGCCGCCGCACTGCGGCGCGCCCAGAGAGCAGGAAGCGTAATATGGAACTGAATAAAATAATTAAAGAGATCGGGCGCGGTAAAAACCACGCGCGCGATATCGATTTCGACAGTGCGGTGGCGCTTTACAGCGCCATGCTGGCAGAGGAGGTGCCGGAGCTGGAGCTGGGCGCCATCCTGATTGCGCTGCGGATTAAAGGCGAAGGCGAAGCCGAAATGCGTGGCTTCTACCACGCTATGCAGCAGCGTATGCTGCGGCTGCAGGCGCCGGCTGGCCGGCCCATGCCGATTGTGATCCCCAGCTACAACGGCGCACGCCGTCAGGGCAATCTGACGCCGCTGCTGGCGCGGCTGCTGGTAAAACTGGGTTTTCCGGTGCTGCTGCACGGTATCAGCGAAGACGCCACGCGCGTAACCAGTGAAGCGGTGCTCGCTGCGTCAGGCATCGCTGCGGTAACCAGCGCCGCGCAGGCGCAGGCGGCGCTGGATCGCGGTGAGCTGGCGTTTATCACCATCGATACGCTCTGTCCGCCCATGGCCAGACAGCTGGCGCTGCGCTGGCGGATGGGCGTGCGTAACAGTGCGCACACGCTGGCAAAGCTGGCCACGCCGTTTGAAGAACGCGCCGCGCTGCGTCTTGCCAGCGTGTCGCACCCTGAATATGTGCCGCGCGTTGGCGCGTTTTTCCAGGCGATAGACGCGCCCGCTATTTTGCTTAACGGCACGGAAGGCGAAGTGTATGCCAGTCCGCTACGCTGTCCGGCGATCAATTACATCGCTGGCGCAGCGGGTGAGGCGCAAATCTGGGTTGAGCGGCAGCCGGAGCGTGTGGAAGCGCTGCCGGAGAACAAACAGGCTGAAGCGACCGCGCGCTGGAGTGATGAGGTGCTGAACGGCACGCGTGCCGTGCCGCAGTCGCTGCGGCTGCAGCTCGCCTGCTGCCTGGTGGCAACGGGTGAGGCGGCAACGCTGTCTGAGGCTGAAATCCGGCTGCAGCAGGCGGGAATGTAAACGCGAGAGCAGGCCGTTCTGCGCACCCGGTTTACCGGACCAAAACGGCCCTCAGCGTTTTGCCAGTACGCGCTCTGCCAGCTTCTGCCAGAAGGTAATCCCCACCGGCAGCAGCGCATCATTGAAGTCGTAGCTGGCGTTATGCAGCGGCGCAGAAGGCACTTCGCCGTCAGCGCCCAGCCAGAAGTAGGCGCCCGGACAGGCTTCCAGCATACAGGCGAAATCTTCGGACGCCATTGACGGGCTGCACGCCCATTTTACCTGCGCGTCACCCAGCATCTGCTCTGCCACCTCGCGCACCTGCTGTGCCGGAGCAGGGTGATTCGCAGTCACCGGATAGCCGGGATACCAGTGAATGTCGCCGCTGACGCCAAACGGACGCGGCAGTGCGGTCACAAACTCTTCGATCAATCCGCGCACCCGATCGCGCACCTCCGGCTGCAGGCAGCGTACCGTGCCGCGCAGGGTGATCTGCTCCGGAATGACGTTAATCGCCTCGCCGCCATGGATCTGCGTCACGCTCACCACGGCGGATGCCAGCGGTGACAGACGGCGTGAAGGGATGGTCTGCAGCGCCAGCACCAGCTCAGCCGCCACGACCATCGGGTCCGCGCCGCTTTCCGGCATGGCGGCATGACAGCTGCGGCCGGAAAGGGTGATTTCAAAGGAATCGAGCGACGCCATCATCGCCCCCGGATTCACCGCCAGCGTGCCGAGCGGCAGGCCGGGCCAGTTGTGCATCGCATAGACGGCATCCATAGGGAAGCGCGAGAACAGGCCTTCCTCTACCATGCGGCGTGCGCCGCCGAGGTTCTCTTCGGCGGGCTGAAACAGAAAGTGAATAGTGCCGCTGAAATCACGCGTGGCAGCGAGCTGACAGGCGGCAGCCAGCAGCATGGCGGTATGACCGTCGTGACCGCAGGCGTGCATCACGCCAGGCCGGGTCGATTTCCACGGCGCGCTGCCTTTTTCCGTGATCGGCAGCGCATCCATATCAGCGCGCAGGCCAATCACCGGACCCGGACCGTTCTCCAGCGTACCAATGACGCCGGTGCCGGCCACGCCGCGAAATACCTGAAGCCCGGCCTCCTCCAGTACCCGGGCGACCAGCTCGCTGGTCTGCTGCTCCTGATAACCCAGCTCAGGGTGTTGATGTAACTGATGACGCCAGGTAAGGGCATTTTCCAGCAGAAGAGCAGGCAGACTCATAACAGAGGGCTCCAGTCGCAGCGCGCGCCAGCGCGGGGGGTAAGTCATCACTGTAGTGATATGTCGCCGGAGCGTCTATCGCTAAACGGAATAATTTGGCTATAGAATATACCTTTATGGAATATAACATCCTGACCAGCCGCGGACACGCGTCCATGCGCGCCAGGTCATCAGGTCGTCAGGTCAGCATCGGCAAATTCAGCCCGTGCCGCACGGCACACGCCTGCGCCTGCTCGTAGCCGGCATCAGCATGCCGCATCACACCGGTGGCCGGGTCGTTCCACAGGACGCGCGCCAGCCGCGCATCCGCTTCAGGCGTACCGTCACAGACAATCACGACGCCGGCATGCTGTGAAAAACCCATGCCGACGCCGCCGCCATGATGCAGGCTGACCCAGGTGGCGCCGCCAGCCGTGTTCAGCAGGGCGTTAAGCAGCGGCCAGTCGGATACGGCATCCGAGCCGTCGCGCATCGCTTCTGTTTCGCGATTAGGAGACGCCACCGAACCGCAGTCGAGATGATCGCGGCCAATCACTACCGGCGCTTTCAGCTCGCCATTGCGCACCATCTCGTTGAACGCCAGCGCAGCCAGATGGCGCTCGCCCAGTCCCAGCCAGCAGATACGGGCCGGCAGACCCTGAAAGGCGATACGCGCCTGCGCCATGTCGAGCCAGCGATGCAGATTGAGGTTATCCGGAAACAGCGCTTTTAATTTCGCGTCTGTTTTATAGATATCCTCAGGATCGCCCGAGAGCGCCACCCAGCGGAACGGGCCTTTGCCCTCGCAGAACAGCGGACGGATGTAAGCGGGGACAAAGCCCGGAAAGTCAAAGGCGTTGCTGACGCCCTCATCCAGAGCCACCTGGCGAATGTTATTGCCGTAGTCCACGGTCGGTACGCCCATATGGTGAAACTCAAGCATGGCCCGGACGTGTACCGCCATAGAGGCGCGCGCCGCCTGTTCAACTGATTTCGGATTGCGCTGGCGCTCCGCCTGCCAGCGTGCCACATCCCAGCCCTGCGGCAGATAGCCATTTACCGGATCGTGCGCAGAGGTCTGATCGGTCACGATATCGGGTCGCATGCCGCCGGCGCGGGCGCGGTTTACCAGCTCCGGCAGGATCTCTGCCGCGTTGCCCAGCAGGCCGACAGAGATCGCCTCTTTTGCCGCAGTCGCCTGTTCAATCAGCGCCAGCGCCTCATCCAGCGTGCGCGCTTTGTGATCGAGATAGCGGGTGCGCAGGCGAAAATCGATGCGCGACTCCTGACACTCAATCGCCAGGACGCAGGCCCCTGCCAGCACGCCGGCCAGCGGCTGGGCGCCGCCCATGCCGCCGAGGCCCGCGGTGAGGATCCAGCGGCCGGCAAGATCACCGTGATAGTGCTGTCGTCCCGCTTCTGCAAAGGTCTCAAACGTTCCCTGCACAATGCCCTGAGCACCGATGTAGATCCATGAGCCGGCGGTCATCTGGCCATACATCATCAGGCCGGCGCGATCCAGCTCATGAAAATGATCCCAGTTCGCCCAGTGCGGTACAAGGTTGGAGTTAGCCAGCAGCACGCGCGGTGCATCGGCATGAGTGCGAAACACGCCCACCGGTTTGCCGGACTGGATCAGCAGCGTCTCATCCGGCTGCAGCAGGCGCAGTGAGCGCAAGATCTGCTCAAAACAGGGCCAGTTACGTGCGGCCTTGCCGATCCCGCCGTAGACCACCAGATCGTCCGGACGCTCGGCGACATCAGGATCAAGGTTATTCTGGATCATGCGCCAGGCGGCTTCGATAAGCCAGTTAGCGCAGTGCAGTTCACTTCCGTGCGGGGCACGGATTTCGCGGGCCACAGCCTGCGTCAGGGTATCGCTCATGATCGGTTCCTTAGTGCTGGTTCTGGCGCTGGCTCGGCAGCAACGTTTTTAGCGCCTCAGGCCACTGTGCGTCAGCGGCCCACAGACGCATCGCCTCAATATCGGGTGCCAGCAGGCGGTCGCTGGCAAGAAATGCCACCCTGGTGCGGATGCGCTGCATCTCCTGTTCAAGTACGGCTGAACTCTGCAGCGGCCGGTGAAACTCAATGCCCTGGGCGGCCGCCATCGCTTCAATGCCGACCACCGCCGCGGTGTTAAAACACATCTCTCCGAGACGGCGTGCTGCATAGGTGGCCATAGAGACGTGATCTTCCTGATTAGCCGACGTAGGCAGACTGTCTACGCTGCCGGGGTGCGCCAGCGACTTGTTTTCTGACGCCAGCGCGGCAGCGGTCACCTGGGCAATCATAAAGCCGGAGTTCACGCCGCCATCCTGTACCAGAAAAGGCGGCAGGCCGGAGAGGCCGCTGTCCAGCAGCAGCGCCAGACGGCGCTCAGAGATAGCCCCTATTTCGGCCACGGCGAGGGCAATAATGTCAGCAGCAAACGCCACCGGCTCGGCGTGGAAGTTGCCGCCGGAGATCACCTCACCGCTGTCGCTGAAAACCAGCGGGTTATCAGAAGCGGCATTAGCCTCAATCTGCAGCACGCGCGCGGCGTGGCTGAGATTGTCAAGGCAGGCGCCCATGACCTGCGGCACGCAGCGAATGGAATAGGGATCCTGAACGCGTCCGCAATGGGTATGCGACTGCAGGATCCCGCTGCCGGTAAGCAGCGAGCTGACGGCGGCGGCAACAGCGATCTGGCCAGGCTGGCCGCGCGCCTGATGGATACGCGCATCATAAGGTTTAACGGAGCCTTTGATCGCTTCCAGCGAGAGCGCGCCCGCCATCAGCGCGGCAGAGAAAATATTTTCCGCTTCAAACAGGCCGCGCAGCGCCAGGGCCGCAGAAACCTGGGTGCCGTTCAGCAGCGCCAGTCCCTCTTTCGGCCCGAGCACAATTGGCGTCAGACCGGCGCGCGCCAGGCCTTCCGCTGCCGGCAGGCGTTCGCCTGCAATGCGCACCTCACCTTCACCCAGCAGCATCAGCGACAGGTGCGCCAGCGGCGCCAGATCGCCGGACGCGCCCACTGAGCCTTTCGCCGGAATACAGGGCATAACCCCGGCGTTAAACAGCGCCAGCAGGGCGTCCACCAGCTCAATGCGTACACCGGAATGGCCGCGCGCCAGACTGATAATCTTGCTGGCGATCACCAGGCGCGTGACGTTATCCGGCAGCAGATCGCCCAGACCAACGCTGTGCGACAGCACCAGATTACGCTGCAGCTCAGCCAGGCGGGCGGCAGGGATTTGCGTCTGTGCCAGCTTGCCAAAGCCGGTATTGATGCCATACACCACGCTGCCGGACGCGACGATCTCTTTGACGGTTGTATAGGCGCGGTGCACAGCACTGCGCGCCGCGGGCGTCAGCTGTAACGTCACCGGCTGCTGATAGATAGTACGCAGGGTTGCGAGATCCACCTCGCCGGGTTCCAGGCAGATTTCCTGCAGTGCATGCGACATGATCTACTCCTGTATATACAAGTAAGTGGCAGGCGCAGTAATACGCCGTAACGCCGGGCGTTATAGAACTCGCCTGCAGTAAGCCGAGTGAAGCACAGGTACGTTATTCCTGTCTATACAAGTAGCAAACGCTATGCCAGTTTCCCTGTAATTTGTGAAATGTGCCGCACTGCAGGTGAGCAGGTCAGGGAGTCAATCTGCTGCACGCTAAAGCAGCAGCCTCTGCACCCGACGTGACCGGACTGCACCACTGCATGTCTATACATCTGCCCGCCGGACCAGTAAACTTTCCTTCTCAGAGCAGAAAGGAACAGCAGATGACCGAGCAAACGGCACTGGCGCAGTTAGCCGCCGCCATGGGCGATGAACCGGCACCGATTTACCAGCGCGTCAAGCAGGCGATTATCAGCCAGATCCGTGCCGGAGAGTGGAAAGCCAGGCAGCGCGTACCCTCAGAGAGCGAGCTGGTCAGCGAGCTGGGCGTCAGCCGGATGACCATCAATCGCGCGCTGCGTGAACTCACCGCTGAAGGTTATCTGCTGCGTATGCAGGGTGTGGGTACGTTTGTCGCAGAGATGAAGGGCTACACGGCAATGCTGGAAGTGCATAACATTGCGGATGAGATTGCGCAGCGCGGTCATCAGCATCGCTGCCAGATCCTGACGCTGGCGCAGGGGCGGGCAGATCCGGAGCAGGCGGCGCTGCTGGGTATGCGCACCGGCCAGCCGCTGTTTCATTCGCTGATGGTGCACTATGAAAACGACCTGCCGGTGCAGCTGGAAGATCGTCTGGTGAACCCGCAGATGGCGCCTGACTATCTGCAACAGGATTACCATAGCGTCACCCCCTATACCTATCTGATGCGGGTCGCGCCGCTGACCGCCGGCGAGCATATTGTTGAAGCGGTACTGCCCGATTTGCGCCAGCGCAGGCATCTGGCGCTGGAGGAGCATGAACCCTGTTTATTGATCCGGCGTCAGACATGGAGCGACAGTAAGATCGTGACCTATGCGCGGCTGCTCTATCCCGGCTCACGCTATAAGCTGCTGGGACGTTTTAAAGGGCACGGCTGAGCCGGCACCAGAGCAGCAGGGCATCGCAGCTCTGCGGTGTCAGCGTCAGTGGCTCATCCAGCCACCAGATCCCCTGCGCCGGCTGCAGCATGTCACCTGAGGCGCACTGCCACGCGCCGGATAACACATATGCCACGCCGTGCAGGCTCTGCTGCGGTGAGTCCTGCACGATGCTGACATCCGCCCGCCAGCTGTCGCGACGGGTCATGATATTAAAATCGCTGCAGCGGCCGTGCACGGTCGCCTGTACCGCGGCGTCTCCGGCAAATCGCCACGGCTGGTGTCTCTGCAGCCGGTGCGCCTGCTGGCCGCTCTGCAGCAGCGGGCTGTCGCCCTGCAGCAGGGTGATCACCCGATCCACGCCAGGAAACAGCGAAAAAGGGCCGCTGGCGTCAAGCGTGGCGATGCTGGCCCGCCAGCCAAAATCCGCCGCGCCGGGCGGAAAGCTGACAATTTCGCGCGTCTCGCCGCCGCCGTTGCGCCAGCGGCTGACCGGCAGCGCGTCGTAGCGGAAGCGGTGCATCACTGCAGCGCCCGCAGCGCGGCGGCGGCGCGGACTGCCGCCTGCGCCTCCTCTGCGTGCTGACCGTCAGCGATCACCTGCCGGCCGGCAACAAAGGTATCCCGGATCCCGCTGCGCGCGCCGGCAAACAGCCAGCGGTTGAGCAGGGCGTCGGAGGGAGTCACGCTGAGCAGAGGGTCGTCGCGCAGTACCAGCCAGTCAGCACGCAGGCCGGGTGCCAGCACGCCGCTGCGAATGCCGCATGCCTGAGCGCCCCCGGCAGCAGCCTGCTGCCACAGCAGATCGCCTACCGACGGCTGCTGCGGCAGCGCAAGGCGGTTGCGTCGCCTGTCGCGCAGCCGCTGCCCGTACTCCAGCCAGCGCAGCTCCTCCCGGGCGCTGACCGAGACGTGACTGTCCGATCCGATCCCCCAGCGCCCGCCCTGTGCAATATAGGCACTCGCCGGAAAAATACCGTCGCCGAGGTTGGCTTCGGTCGTCGGGCATAACCCCGCGACCGCCCCGCTGGCGGCAAGCTGCTGCAGCTCGTTCTCATCCGGATGGGTGGCGTGGATCAGGCACCAGCGTGCATCAACGCTGAAGCGGCGCAGCAGCCAGGCGATCGGACGCTCGCCGCTCCACGCCAGACTGTCGCTGACCTCTTTTTCCTGCTCGGCAATATGGATATGCACCGGCAGATCGCGCGGCGCGGCGGCCAGCACCTCGTGCATCTGCACTTCGCTTACCGCGCGCAGCGAATGAAAGCAGATGCCGTAGTTCAGCAGCGGGTTATCTGCACAGGCGGCAGCCACGCGCTGCAGCTGTTGCAGGTAAACGCCGGTCTGCTGGATAAAACGGCGCTGTCCGGCACTGGCAGGCTGTGCGCCAAAACCGCTGTAGCTGTAAAGCACCGGCAGCAGCGTCTGGCCGATACCGGTGCGCTCTGCGGCCAGCATTACCTGCTGCAGCATGGCATCATCAGGGTAGGGCTGGCCCTGCGGATCGTGATGCAGATAGTGAAACTCAGCGACCTGGCTGTAGCCGCCTTTCAGCAACTCTATATAGAGCCAGGTGGCGATGTCGCCTACCTGCTGTGGCGTCAGCCGCGCCACCATGCGATACATCAGATCGCGCCAGGTCCAGAAGCTATCCTGCGGATCGCCCGCAACCTCGGCCAGCCCGGCCATCGCACGCTGAAACGCATGCGAGTGCAGGTTGCTCATGGCGGGAATGATGGCCCCCGCCAGCGGTATCGCAGCGCCTGGCGTACTGTCTGGCGTAACGCGGGTGATAAAACCGGCGTCGCTGACCTCCAGCGTAACGTGGTGGTGCCAGCCATCTGCCAGCCGGGCGCGCGGGGCAAAATAGGTGGTCATGGTTGATCCTTCAGGCAGGAAAGTTGTATATACATATACATACTTTAGCAGGACGTGTAAATCGTCCGCACGCGGGGAACCGGACATGAATAACGCGAAGCAGATCGACAGCCTGTGGCTGGGCGCAGATATCGTTACGCTGCGTGACGGACGCTATAACATCATTCCCGATGGTGCGCTGGCCGTGGATAACGGCGGTCTGGTATGGGTCGGACCGCGCAGTGAACTGCCGGCGTTCGCGCCGCGTCAGCGGCATACGTTCAGCGGCGGCATCATTACGCCGGGGCTGGTGGATTGCCATACGCATCTGCTGTTCGCCGGCGATCGCAGCGCGGAATTTGAGCAGCGTCTCAACGGGGTCAGTTATGCAGAGATCGCCGCGCAGGGCGGCGGCATTCTTGCCACGGTACGCGCCACGCGGTCCGCGTCACAGGAGGCGCTGGTGGCGTCAGCGCGGGCGCGGCTGGCCCATCTGCTGGCGGAGGGGGTGACCACGGTAGAAATTAAATCAGGGTACGGTCTGGATGAAGAGAGCGAGCTGAAAATGCTGCGCGCCATACGCCAGCTGGCAGCCGGCGTGCCGGCTGATGTCATCGCAACCTGTCTGGCCGCGCATGCGATCCCGCCGGCGTTCCGTGACAACCCGCAGGGCTGGATCGATATCATCTGCCAGCGGCTGCTGCCGCAGGTAAAAGAGGAAAATCTGGCGGATGCGGTGGATGCATTCTGCGAACATCTGGCGCTGTCGCCTGCGCAGGTCAGCGCGGTGTTTGATGCGGCGCGCGCGCTGGATCTGCCGGTAAAACTGCACGCTGAACAGCTCTCGGCGCAGGGCGGGGCGGCGCTGGCCGCACGCTACGGCGCGCTCTCCGCTGACCATCTGGAGTACGCCAGCGAAGAGGATGTCCGTGCGATGGCAGAGCACGGTACCGTTGCGGTGCTGCTGCCGGGGGCGTTCTATCTGCTGCGCGAAACGCAGCGGCCGCCGGTCGCGCTATTCCGCCGCTACGGCGTACCGATGGCGCTCGCCAGCGACGCCAATCCGGGTACTTCACCCGCGCTTTCGCTGCGGCTGATGATGAACATGGGCTGCACGCTGTTTGGCATGACGCCGGAGGAGGCGCTGGCGGGGGTGACGCTGTGGGGCGCGAAAGCGCTGGGGCTGCAGCAGACGCACGGCTCACTGGAGGCGGGCAAAGTCGCCAGCTTTGTTCACTGGCCGCTGACGCGTCCGGGCGAGCTGGCTTACTGGCTGGGCGGCGAACTGCCGTGCCGGGTTATCTATCGTGGAGAAGCACAATGAGTTTTGATTTTACGCCGGGCAGGCTGCCGCTGCTGATCTCAATACCGCATGCCGGGACGCAGCTTACGCCGGAGGTGGCGGCGGGGCTGAGCGACGCGGCACGTTCGCTGCCGGACACCGACTGGCATCTGCCGCAGCTGTATGATTTTGCGCACGATCTCGGTGCCAGCGTGCTGACGGGGCGCTATTCCCGTTTTGTTATCGATCTCAACCGGCCGCCCGATGATCAGCCGCTCTATACCACAGCGACCACCGGACTCTGGCCGGAGACGCTGTTTGATGGCACGCCGGTATTTGCACCCGGCATGACGCCGGATAGCGCGACGCGTCAGCGCTATTTGCAGACGCTGTGGCAGCCCTATCACCAGCAGTTGCAGCAGGAGCTGGCGCGCCTGAAAGCGCAATATGGCTACGCGCTGCTGTTTGATGCGCACTCCATCGCTTCACGGGTACCACGGCTGTTCAGCGGTGTGCTGCCCGATCTGAATCTGGGAACCCATGATGGGGCCAGCTGCTCAGCGGCGGTCAGCGACGCGCTGAGGCAGGTGTGTACCGATCAGCAGCGATTCAGCTGGGTGATGAATGGCCGCTTTAAAGGCGGATATATTACGCGCGCCTATGGTCAGCCGGCACAGGGGGTAGAGGCGGTACAGCTGGAGCTGGCGCAGCACAACTACATGGTTGAATCGCTGCCTTTCACCTGGCAGCCGGCGCGCGCTTCACAGCTGCAGCCGGTGCTGCAGCAGCTGCTCGGCGCACTACTGACGGCAGGAAGCCGTTAAACGCTTACCGTTTACGCGCGTCAGGGCGCACCAGGTCAAAACGCTGCGCCTCGCTGATGCCGTAATAGGCAGAAGGTCCCCCGGCGCGCAGAATCGGCTGCGCCCTGGCGGTCTGATAGATACCATCCTCCAGCAGCGCTTCATCAATATGAATGGCGACCGCTTCACCCAGTACCAGCCAGCTCTCCAGCTCGTTGCCCTGCGCATCCTGCAGCCGGATCAGCTGCGTCAGGCGACACTCAAAGTTAACCGGGCTCTCTGCCACCATGCTGCAGTCGATATGGGAGGCCGCAACCGGCGTCAGACCGGCGAGCGCGAACTCATCATTGTCGACCGAAGCGGAGCTTTCGTTCATCGCTTCCGCCAGCGGGCGCGTGGCCAGATTCCAGACAAACACCTTGCTTTCGCTGATGTTCTGCACGCTGTCTTTCCAGCCGCTGCTGGCGAAGCCGATAATCGGAGGCTGGTAGTTAAAGCAGTTAAAAAAGCTGTAAGGCGCGAGGTTATCCTGACCGCTGCGGCTCCGGGAACTGATCCAGCCAATCGGACGCGGACCGATAATGGCGTTCAGCGGATCGTGGGGCAGGCCGTGTCCGGCCCGGGGCTGGTAGCTGTAGCGATGGCGCGTCATAAAAACTCCTGAATGAAGATGAAGGCATATCGCGGCGGCGACGTGCGTTGCAAAAAACGTTGCTAAAAGAGTCTGGTGTAAACGTAAAATTGCGGTAAGCGGATTGTGCGCTGGCAGCAGCCGGAGTATCTTACGCCCGCCTTACTTTCCGGAGAGACTATGAATAAGCCAGCCGCCAGTACGCCCTTTCATCCGCGCAATCGCCACCAGGGGCGTTACGATTTTCCTGCGCTTACCGCCGCACATCCGCCGCTTGCGCCGAAGGTTCGCCCTAACGGTCACGGCGAACAGTCGATCGATTTTGCCGATCCGCAGGCGGTGATGCTGCTTAATCAGGCGCTGCTGAAGCTCTTTTATAACCTTAACTGGCAGCTGCCGGAAGGCTATCTGACGCCACCGGTACCCGGCCGAGCGGATTACGTTCACGCGCTGGCCGATCTGCTGGCGGGAGACAACGGCGGGGCACTCCCGCGCGATCTTGATGTCATGGATATTGGCTGCGGGGCCAACTGTATTTATCCCCTGATTGGTCACGCCGAGTATGGCTGGCGTTTTACCGGTACAGATACCAGCGCTGAGGCGATCGCCGCCGCCAGCCAGATTGTGGCAGGCAATCCGGGGCTGCAGCGTGCGATACGTCTGCGCCGCCAGAAACAACCGCAGGCGATTTTCAGCGGTGTGATCCATAAAAACGAGCGCTACCATGCTGTTATGTGCAATCCGCCGTTTCATGCCTCGGCCGCTGATGCCGCAGCAGGCAGTCAGCGCAAAGTACGCAATCTCGGACTGAAGCAGAATGCGCCGCTCAATTTTGGTGGTCAGCAGAATGAGCTGTGGTGTGAAGGCGGTGAGCTGGCGTTTATCGGCAGTATGATTGATGAGAGCGTCGTGCAGGGCAGCAGCATTGTCTGGTTTACGTCGCTGGTCTCGCGGAAAGAGAATCTTCCGGCGCTGCGCGACCGGCTCGCCGCAGTAGAGGCCTGTGAGGTACGCATCGTTAACATGGCACAGGGACAGAAGCAGAGCCGCTTTCTCGCCTGGAGCTTTATGACGCCCGCTACCCGCGCACAGCGGATGAAGCGCTAAGGTAAGCGCCGGATAAAAAAGGCCGCCCGGTTACCCGGCGCGGCCTCATTCAGAGTGCGTAGCGCATCAGGAGACGTGCTGCAGAAACTCGCGCAGACGCTCGCTTGGCGGAGAGGTGATCAGGGTATCCGGATCGCCATCTTCCGCAATCGTACCCTTATCAATGAAGATCAGCCGCGACGCGACTTTCTGTGCAAAACCCACTTCATGCGTGACGATCACCATCGTCATGCCTTCCTCGGCCAGATCCTGCATCACCTTCAGCACTTCATGACGCAGCTCCGGGTCAAGCGCAGATGTCGGCTCATCAAACAGCATCATCTTGGGCTTCACAGCCAGCGCCCGTGCAATCGCCACGCGCTGCTGCTGACCGCCAGAGAGTTCAGCCGGGAAATGGTGCGCGCGCTCAGCCAGGCCCACTTTGCCCAGCAGCTCACGCGCCAGTTTGTGAGCATCCTCTTTTTTTGCGCCACGGACGCGAATCGGACCAAAGGCGACGTTATCCAGCGCGCTCATCTGCGGAAAGAGATGAAACTGCTGAAACACCATGCCCGCTTCCTGACGAATCAGGCGCTCATCAACTTTCGGATCGTTGACTTTCATGCCGTCGACAATCAGATCGCCGCTGGTGATCTCTTCCAGCTTGTTAATACAGCGCAGCAGCGTCGACTTACCGGAGCCGGAAGGGCCGATAATCACCACCACTTCGCCCTGATTAATCTTCAGGTTGATGTCATGCAGAACCTGCGTCTGACCGAAATTTTTAGAGACGTTTTTAAATTCAATCACAGGATTTTCACCCTTTTCTCAATACGGCGCAGCACAAAGCTCAACACCAGCGTAATAATCAGATAGATAATGGCAACCGCACTCCAGATCTCCAGCGCGCGGAAGTTCCCGGCAATAATCTCCTGGCCCTGTCGTGTCAGTTCCGCCACGCCGATAACGATAAACAGCGACGTATCTTTAATACTGACAATCCACTGGTTGCCCAGCGGCGGGAGCATGCGGCGCAGGGCCAGCGGCATAATCACATAGCGCAGCGTCTCACGGCGCGACAGGCCCAGTGCCAGGCCCGCTTCGCGGAAGCCTTTATTGATAGAGAGCACGGCACCACGCGTAATTTCGGCAATATAGGCACCCGAGTTGATCATGATGGTCACGACCGCTGCAGTGAAGGGATCGATACGCAGATCGGGAAAAGCCATCGGCAGCGCAAAGTAGATAAACATGACCTGCACAACAATCGGCGTGCCGCGGATCAGCTCAATAAATACCAGCGCGACGTTATTGGTGATCCAGCCACCGTAGGCGCGGGCAAAGCCAGCAACCAGGCCGATAATCAGGCCACCTATCAGGCCAAGAACGGAAATCAGCAGGGTCATTTTGGCGCCTTCGATCAGAATCGGCAGGGCTGGCCAGATGACGCTCCAGTCAAACTCCATGGTGTTACTCCGGAATATGTTGCAATGGAAAAGGTAAAAGCAGGGCGCAAAGGGCGCCCTGCTGCATAAGCCCGTTTACGCAGGCATTATTTTGGTTCAGTACCGAACCATTTTTTATAAATTGTGTTGTAAGTACCGTTGTCGCGCAGCGTTTTCAATGCACCGTTAATTTTGTCGCGCAGTTCATCACTGCCTTTAGGCAGTGCCACCCCATATTGCTGAGCTTCAATCGACTCGCCTACCGCTTTGAAACGGCCTTTACCGGCGGTATTGATAAAATAGAGAATATTCGGCGTATCGTGCAGCACGGCGTCAGCGCGGTTAGTGGCTAACTCCATGTAGGCGTTGTCGATATTCGGGAACTGACGCAAATCTTTGGTTTTGATATGCGCTTTGGCATAGTCCACCGAGCCGGTCCCGCTTTTCACCGCAACGGTTTTACCGTTGAGATCGTCGATGCCTTTAATGTTATTTTCGTTATTACGTACCATCACCAGCAGACCGCTTTTATAGTAGCCATCGGAAAAGTCGATCGCTTTCTTACGTTCCTCGGTAATGGTAATGCCGGCCAGGGCCAGATCGACATTTTTGGTTTGCAGTGCCGGAATGATGCCGCTGAAATCCATTGGCTTCAGGGTGTAATCCAGCTTCAGCTCTTTCGCCACTGCATCCCAGAGATCGATATCAAAACCAACATATTTGTCTCCCTGTTTAAATTCAAAAGGAACAAATGCGGTGTCGGTCGCAACAATCAGTTTTTTGTCTGCAGCGGTAGAAGAAAGAGAAAAGGCCAGCGCCAGCGCGGCCACAGAGACGTTAAACAGAGACTTCATCATTTTATCCTTTATTGCTCTGCAGGCCTGATGGCCTGCACTACGGCTGTCATATGAAAAAATTATGCCAACTTTAATAACAGCCCGAAATTACCGGCTGCAGGGCTATCAGCTGACACGATTTTGCAGAAAAATGAACCTATGCACTATTTATGGGCACCATTATGGTGCATGGGACATTTTTGGTGCAGCCACAGTGTGCATCAGGATGATGACAAGAAAAGAGTGGGATGAAAGAAGTGTTAACAGGGTCAAAAAAGCGGGGCAGCAGCAATAAAAAAGGCGGGATAACCCGCCTCTGATAATTATTCGATATTGGCTTCGATAAACCACAGGAACTTGTCGAGATCGCGGGACGCTGCGGTAAAGATATCGGCAGTATCTTCATCTTTGACTTCAGTGATCGCTTTGCGGGTATCGTTAGCCACAATGGCGTAGCGATCGGCCAGTGCTTTCAGGTGATCCTGAACGCTGTGAATATTCAGCGGATAGCTCTGCAGTGGCGTTTTATCATTTACGACCTGCGTGGTGCCCAGTGCCACGCCGCCCAGCTGGATCACGCGTTCAGCAATGGTGTCCTGATGTTCGGTAATAGCAGCACGGAATCCATCCAGCATTTCATGCACGCCAATGAAGTTTGCGCCGCGCATGTTCCAGTGCGCCTGTTTGGTGATCAGGGACAGGTCAATGAATTCCACAACCAGACGGTTGAGCACCTCAATGGTGGCTTTCTTTTCGCTGTCAGCCACATCATTGCGGGTGTAAATCAGATCGGAAGCATTGTTTTTAACCAGTTTTGCGGTACTCATCATTTATGTCCTCTAATTGATGTTGTCCTAATCAAGCACGGAAATAAGTATAGCAGCTGTTATAAAATATGCTGAAGCGTTCTGGCCGATAGCAGAGATAGATAAAGACATGAGACGGCTTTATAAGTATGCTTGCGCAATAACGTATATTAATCAGTTAGTTATTATATGGAGCTGAAAAGCATTTTCAGTGTGACAAAATAATAACAGCTTTAGCGATGCGATAACGGAATGATAATGATTCCGGATGCTGTTGCAGCCTGCTGAAATAACAGGCTGCGGCGGCCAGAGATAATTAAAGGTGGTTCATGCGACTTCTTTCAGCCGGGCTTTCTGTCGCATCATGAGCGTTGTGCCTGCTGACGCGGCAATAATCGCCAGCAGACCGAGCCACTGCGGCGGAGTAAGCCGTTCACCCAGAAACAGCATACCGGAGAGGGCTGCCACAGCGGGTTCCAGGCTCATCAGCGTACCAAAGATCCGCGCCGGCAAACGGGTCATTGCAATCATCTCCAGTGAATAGGGGATGGCACTGGAGAGCAGAGCGATCAGTAGCGCCAGCGGCAGAATCTCCCAGTGCCAGATGCCGGGCGAGGCAAACAGCAGCCCCAGCGGCACAAAGATGACTGAAGCAATCAGTGAACCCATTGCCACGGTTGCCGGACCGTGCTCCGCGCCGGCACGCTGCCCGGCGAGAATATAGATTGCCCAGCAGACGCCGGCACCGACTGCCAGCAGGGCGCCCAGCGGATCAATATGGCTGACACCGTCACCAATCGGCAGCAGAAACCACAGGCCGGCGACCGCCAGGGCGATCCAGAGAAAATCAAGCAGCCGGCGTGCGCCCGCCAGCGCCAGCGCCAGCGGACCGAGAAACTCCAGCGCAACGCCCACTCCCAGCGGAATGGTTCTCAGGGCGAGGTAAAACAGGAAGTTCATACAGCCGAGCGCCAGACCGTAAATCAGCAGAGGTTTGCGCTGCGCGGGGGTAAAGCGCAATCGCCAGGGCTTGAAAAAGAGACAAAGCAGTAGCGTTCCGAGTCCGAGACGCAACGCGGTGATGCCAGGCGCGCCCGCCACGTCAAACAGCGATTTTGCCAGCGAAGCGCCACCCTGCAGTGACATCATAGCGACAAGTAAAATGACGACGGGCAGCCATACGGGAAAGCTATTTTTGCGAGAAAGAGGCGCAGACATCCTGTTGTCGATTCCGGAAATAAGGGGTGAGCGAAGGGGAGTAGCTTAAAGCAAATACTGGCGGACAGGGAGAAAATAAGGCCAGTTACGCTTCAGAAAATGGCTAAAAAAGAGCCATTTGCAGGGCCAATTTTGTAAAGAATTGTCAGATTACTTTAGGAATTTACTTAAAGGCATTTTTTGTTTGCAGAATTATTGAACTAAATAACTGCGTATTTTATAAGTAAAATGAATGACATAGGAAACTTCATTAACTTTCTGTTACACCAAACAATCTCTTGGACAACAAAATCCGGGCAGAGTTTCTCCCTAACTTTTGTTATATTTTTAGCGTTGTCAGGAGAGAAGTATTTTCACATTTGAGGTGGTTATGAAAAAAATTGCATGTCTTTCAGCACTGGCTTGTGTACTGGCAGTTTCTGCTGGTTCAGCCATGGCACAGAGCACCGTTTCTGGCGGTTACGCACAGAGCGATTATCAGGGCGTTGCTAACAAAGCTAACGGCTTCAACCTGAAATACCGCTACGAAGACGGTTCCAACCCACTGGGCTGGATCGGTTCTTTCACCTACACCGAAAAAGATCGTACTGAAGATGGTGTTTACAACAAAGGCCAGTACTACGGCTTCACCGGTGGTCCGGCTTACCGTCTGAATGACTGGGCGAGCATCTACGGTGTTGTAGGTATCGGCTACGGTAAATTCCAGCAGAACGAAACTGCCGGTCAGTCTAAATCTGACAGCAGCGACGTAGGCTTCTCTTACGGCGCAGGTCTGCAGTTTAACCCAATTGAAAACGTTGCGCTGGACGTGGGCTACGAGCAGAGCCGCATCCGCAACGTTGACGTAGGCACCTGGATCGCTGGCGTCGGTTACAGCTTCTAAGTTTAGCTTAGACCAGAGTTGCACATGAAACGGTCCCGCAGGGGGCCGTTTTTTTTTGCCTGCATGTTGAGTTGCAGCAGAGCAGGGCAGAAAAACAAAAACCCGCCATTGGGCGGGTTAAGCAGTAGCCTTGCGGACGTTCAGCCGCGCCAGATAATCTGCTCGCACGGGCGTTCACACTTTTTGCCTGCGAGCTTTTCCAGCAGCATCAGACGGAGCGCAAAAGGCGAGCGGCTGAACAGGCAGAGCAGCGATTTGATATCAAAAGCGGGCTTGCGCTGAGCGGCTTGCGGGCATTTGCCACAATCAATGCAGTTTTTCAGGGTGCTCATCTTCACCTCCCCATGAATAACAGATGATGCGTAAGCGCGGCTGCGTACCGGACACTGCTGCCTTTTCACGCTTTTCGCTTACATCATGTACAAAGATAGCATTGGCTATACTCTTTAGCCAACACTATTCATGAAAAATTTGTGCTTATTTGCGCCTGGTTTACAATGAGCGCAGCCAGTCCGCACGGCAGGTAAGGTGCGGCAGATAATAAAGAGGAAGCTTAATGAGTCGTCGTGCGAAAAATGCCATCAATACCCCTCAGGGGCCGCTTAAGGATATTGAGGAGCATGTTGAAGGCTTTCGTCAGGTGCGCGAAGCTCATCGTCGTGAATTGATTGATGATTACGTCGAGCTGATTTCCGATCTCATTCGTGAATTTGGTGAGGCGCGTCAGGTGGATATGGCGGCGCGTCTTGGCGTATCGCAACCCACTGTGGCAAAAATGCTGAAGCGTCTGAGCACGACAGGCCTGGTAGAGCAGGTACCCTATCGTGGCGTCTTCCTGACGCCTGAAGGCGAAAAACTCGCGGAGGCAAGCCGCGTTCGCCACCATATCGTTGAAACATTTTTGCTGGCATTAGGCGTCAGCCCGGAGACCGCACGACGCGACTCTGAAGGGCTGGAGCATCACGTCAGTGACGAAACCCTGGCTGTCTTTCAGAAATTTTATGAGAGTCGTTAACTTATAAGGCCTGCCGCTATCATGCCCATTGTGCTTCGATCCTTAATGCGTGACCGTATTTTGCATTTGTTGTTACTGTTGGGTGTGATACTGCTGCCGCTGGCAGAGTATCGCTGGCCACAGCTGCCGGCTTCCGTAGACTGGCAGACCATTATGACGCTGACCGGCCTGCTGATGCTGACGAAAGGGCTGGAAAACAGCGGCTATTTTGACGTCCTGGGCGCACGACTGATTCAGCGCTTTCAGCATGAACGCGCGCTGGCGCTGTTTATGGTCTGCGCTGCCGCGCTGCTTTCAACCTTCCTGACCAATGATGTCGCACTGTTTATCCTGGTCCCGCTGACGCTGACGCTGCGTAAATTCTCCCATCTGCCGGTTTCGCGGCTCATTATCTTTGAAGCGCTGGCGGTCAATGCCGGATCGCTGCTGACGCCGGTCGGGAATCCGCAAAATATCCTGCTGTGGAGTCACGGTTCGCTGAGCGTGGGTGGATTTGTCCTGCAGATGCTGCCGCTGGCGGCCGTGCTGATGATAACGCTGATCGCGCTGACCTGGTGGAGCTTCCCGGCGCAGCATATAGACAAGCACAGCGATGCTGCTGCGCAACAGTGGAGCCGGCGTCTGTTCAGCGTAAGTCTGCTGCTCTATATCGTATTTATCGTGGCGCTGGAGCTGAAGATGACTGGCTGGGCGCTGCTGCTGGTCGCGGTCTGTTTCCTGATGATGGCGCGAGGCGTACTGGCCGCAATTGACTGGAGTCTGCTGCTGGTCTTTGTCGCGATGTTTATCGACGTTTTTCTGCTCATGCATCTGCCTGCACTGCAGCCGTGGTTCGCCCGCATCGGGCAGCTGGGGGAGGGCGGTATCTATTTACTGGCTATCGGCCTGTCGCAGTTTATCAGTAATGTTCCGGCCACTATTCTGCTGCTGCAAAAAACCGATCCCTCTATGGTGCTCGCCTGGGCGGTCAATATAGGCGGCTTTGGGCTGCTGCCGGGATCGCTGGCAAACCTGATTGCGCTGCGCATGGCGCAGGACAAAGCAGTCTGGTGGCGTTTTCATCTCTACTCACTGCCGATGCTGGCATGGTCAATGCTCTGCGGCTGGCTACTGCTGCAGTGGCTTCACTAGGTTTCTCTCGTCTGCGGGCGCTCTCTGTTTAGCGCCTTTTCAGCAACTGTGGCAGAACGTGCCGCCTGTCTCTGCTTATGTAAAGTTACACTGGAATTTGTCAATTTATTATCTAATGTTAAGTTGACCGTTTGTGCCCGGGGAACGGGCTTTCAGCCAGTGATGACAAATTATGAGCGAAAATCAGCAGCAGGATCCGCAAAAACCGTCAGAAAACGACAACGAATCGCAGCAGGATAAGAACCAGCCGCAGCAGCAGGATAAAGATAACCAGGATGAAGAGCAGCCGCGCAAGCGTCCCGGTAAAAAGCCGCTCATCATTCTCGCGATTGTTGTGGTGATTATGCTGATAGTGGGTTTCTGGTTCTGGTTTACCACCCGCAATATTGAAACCACCGATGACGCCTTTACGGAAGGCAATGCGGTCACCGTGGCACCTAAAGCCTCGGGCTATGTGGTGCAGCTGCTGGTTAAAGATAATCAGCGGGTGAAGAAAGGCGATCTGCTGGTGGTGATCGACCCGCGCGATAGCGCTGCACAGCGCGATCAGGCTAAAGCGCAGCTGGGTCTGGCGCAGGCGCAGCTGCATCAGGCGCAGGCGCAGCTGGCACTCTCGCGCGTGCAGTATCCGGCGCAGCGCGACCAGGCGCTGGCGCAGCAGGCGAGCGCGCAGGCCAGCTTACTGAATGCGCAGGCGGATTATCGCCGTCAGCGCGGTGTGGATCCCCGGGCAACGTCCCAGCGTAATATCGATACCGCGGCGGCGCAGCTGCGTTCGGCTGAAGCACAGCTGCAGAGCGCTAAAGCGCAGGTTGAAGTCGCCTCGCAGGTAAAACTGCAGATCCGGCAACAGGAAACGAACGTTGAAGCGCGCCAGCAGCAGGTAGAGCAGGCGCAGGCGCAGCTCAATACTGCAGAGCTGAACCTCTCTTATACCGAAGTGCGTGCGCCTTACGACGGGTTTGTCACCAAACGTAACGTGCAGCTCGGTACGCTGGTGCAGGCGGGGTCAGCCCTGTTTTCGCTGGTGTCACCCGACATCTGGATCACCGCTAATTTCAAAGAGTCGCAGCTGGCGCGCATGAACCCGGGTGACAAAGTGGAAATCAGCGTGGACGCATGGCCTGATATGAAACTGCATGGCCACGTCGACAGTATTCAGATGGGGTCAGGCTCACGTTTCTCTGCCTTCCCGTCGGAGAACGCCACCGGTAACTATGTGAAAATTGTGCAGCGCGTTCCGGTTAAAATCGTAATCGATAGCGGACTGGATCCCGAGCATCCGCTGCCGCTTGGGCTCTCGGTAGAGCCTGAGGTGACGGTAGAATGAGTGCAGGCGAGAGCTGGCGCCCGGCCAGCAACCCCTGGCTGGTCGCCATCACAGTAACGCTGGCGGTGTTCATGGAGATTCTGGACACCACTATCGTTAACGTTGCGCTACCGCATATTGCGGGTTCACTCTCTTCCAGCTATGACGAATCCACCTGGGTGCTGACCTCCTATCTGGTGGCAAACGGTATTGTATTGCCGATATCTGCTTTTTTCAGTCGCCTGTTTGGCCGCAAGCAGTTCTTCCTGATCTGTATTGTGATGTTCACTATCTGTTCATTTCTCTGCGGCATTGCCACCGAGCTGTGGCAAATCATCCTGTTTCGCGTGCTGCAGGGCTTTTTTGGCGGTGGCCTGCAGCCGGTGCAGCAATCAGTGCTGCTGGACTACTTCAAGCCTGCCGATCGCGGTAAAGCCTTTGGCCTCTCCTCTATTGCAATTATTGTGGCGCCGGTGATCGGCCCCACGCTGGGCGGCTGGATCACCGATAACTACAGCTGGCGCTGGGTCTTCTTTATTAATATCCCGGTGGGCATTTTAACGGTGCTGGCGATTTACCAGCTGCTTGAAGATCCGCCGTGGGAGCGCAAGTGGGCCAAAGGCCGGCTGAAAATTGACTATATCGGCATCAGCCTGATCACACTTGGCCTGGGCTGTCTGCAGGTGTTTCTCGATCGCGGTGAAGATGAAGACTGGTTCGCTTCCCATTTTATCCGTCTGTTCGCCATGCTGGCAGCGGTGGGGCTGGTGGGCGCCGTCTACTGGCTGCTCTATGCGCGTAAGCCGGTGGTGGATATTCGCGTGATGAAAGATCGCAACTTCTGGGTTGCCGGTCTGCTGATGGCCGGTATGGCCATGATCCTCTACGGCAGCTCAGTGGTGCTGCCGCAGCTGGCGCAGCAGGACCTGGGCTATACCGCCACCTGGTCAGGACTGGTGCTGTCGCCTGGTGCAATACTGATAGTCCTGACTATTCCACTGGTGCTCAAGCTGATGCCAATAGTGCAGACGCGCTATATTATCGCCTTTGGCTTCAGCTGCCTGGCGCTGGCCTTTTTCTACTCCAGTACGCTGACGCCGGACGTTGACTTTAAAACCCTGGTTATGATGCGCAGCGCGCAGTCTATCGGACTGGGCTTTCTGTTTGTTCCGCTTACCACCATTGCGTTTGTCACAATTCCGCAGAAGCTCAACGCCGATGCGTCCGCGCTGTTTACCATGTTTCGTAACGTGGCCGGCTCGATCGGTATCTCACTGGCCACCGCCGGCATCACCGAGCGCGAACAGGTGCGGTCTGCGCACATGGTGCACAACATGTCGCCACTGAACGAACAGTTCAACCTGACATTGCAGCAGTGGGCTCAGGCGATCCGCGATTTTACGCAGGTAGCTGGCGATCCGCTGCAGCTTGCCGCGGGCCAGCTCTATCAGGAGATGATCGCTCAGGCGCGCATTCTGGCCTATATCGACGTGTTCACGGGACTGAGCATTGTCGCGATGATATTGATCCCTCTATGTTGGTTACTTTCGCCGATCAAGAGCGAAGGCAGTGCAGGAGCACACTAAAATGAGAACCTTTTCACGCGTTGCGCTGCCGCTGACGCTGACGACGCTGCTGGCGGGCTGTGCCGTTGGCCCCGACTATCAGCCCCCGCGTCCGCAGACGCCCGGCAGCTTTCACGCACTGTCATCACAGGAAACCTCTAAGCCACTGGCTGCCGCACCCAACCCTCTCTGGTGGCGCAGCTTTAACGATCCGCAGCTCAATAGCCTGATCGATCGCGCAATCAGCGGTAATCTCTCACTGCAGCAGGCGGTATTACGTATCGCCGGTGCACGCGAGCAGCTGGCGCAGGCGCGCGGGGGGCTGTTTCCCGCTCTGAATGGCTCAGCCAAAGTCACGCGCCAGCAGCTGGGTCTGAAAGGCCTGCTTAAATCCAATGGCGTATACGATCGGGTGGATAATGATATCGCCGGACAGCTGGATGGACTGAATCACTCTGTAACGCTCTATCAGGGCAGCTTCGATGCCAGCTGGGAGCTGGATATCTGGGGCAAGGTACGCCGGCAGATGGAAGCCGCCGATGCGCAGCAGCAGGCGGCTGTTGCACAGCGTGACGACGTGCTGATTTCAGTGGAAGCTGAAGTGGCGCGTGCCTATCTGCAGCTGCGCGGAGCGCAGGCGGTGCTGGCGACGCTGCAGACGCAGATCAACGTTGCGCAGGAGACCTGGGAACTGACACAAAGCCAGCAGCAAAACGGTCTGGCACCGGCAACAAATGTGGAAAATGCCCGGGCGCAGCTCGCCTCGCTTAATGCACAGCTGCCACAGTATGAGGCGCAGGCGCGGCAGGCGATGAACGGTCTGGCGGTGCTGCTCGGCAAAACGCCCGGCGCGCTGGATAATGAGCTGATGCCGGTAAAAGCGCTGCCGGCCTTGCCAGGCCTGGTACCGGTAGGGATCCCGGCGACGCTGGCGCGCCGGCGGCCCGATATTCGTCAGGCTGAAGCCACGCTGCATGCGCAGACCGCCAATATTGGCGTCTCAGTTGCCAGCCTCTTTCCGGATCTCTCCCTGACCGGTCAGCTCGGCGTCCGTAACACCGATGCCAGCTATCTTGACGACTGGAGCAGCCATTTCTTCAGCATTGGTCCGTCACTCTCTATTCCGATCTTCCAGGGCGGGCGGCTGGTGTCCAGCGTGAAGCTGGCCCGGGCTCAGCAGGCCAGCGCTGCGCTGGATTACCGGCAGACAGTGCTGACGGCGCTGCAGGATGTAGAGAATGCGCTGGTCAGCTACCGGGCAGATCAGCAGCAGGTTACCGCACTGGATGAAACCACCGGCGCGCTGCAGCGGACATTTGATCTGGCCAGCGACAGCTATAAGCAGGGTCTGACCACCTTTCTTGACGTTCTGGATGCGCAGCGGCAGCTGGCGCAGGCGAAAGCACAGTCGGTACAGGCCCGTACGCAAAGCGCGCTCGATCTGGTGGCGCTCTACAAAGCACTGGGCGGCGGATGGGAAAATTATCAGCAGGTTACCCTGCCAGATTATGCGGTATTTGGCCCGGCCACGCAGGCAAACTGACCGTCAGGTCGTCCTGTCACCGGGGCGACCTGATAATTGAAATAAATATTCCTTTTTATATAAGAATTTAAATTTACGCTTTCCGCAGCTGACATAAACAGACAAGCGGGCTGGTTTTATGTGATCGGTATCTAATTTCCTGTCATCAGTTATGATGAACACGGCAAAACTAAAATTTCATATTTAATTTTTATGGCAAAAATACTCTATTTTTGATGCATCTTTTCAGAAATGGAGTTAGTTATGCCTCGTGAAACCTGGCTTACCCTCAATAAAGCCTCAGGACCGAACAGTAATACGCGTACAGAACCCTTCGTTAAAGTGATTGCGGCCGTTGCCACGCTGGGCGGACTGCTTTTCGGCTATGACACCGGCGTCATCTCCGGGGCGCTGCTGTTTATGGGGGATGATATACATCTGACGCCTTTAACCACCGGTCTCGTTACCAGTAGCCTGCTGCTGGGCGCGGCATTTGGCGCACTGATATCGGGGCATTTTGCCGCGGCGGTCGGGCGGAGAAAAATCATTCTGGTACTGGCAACCATTTTTGCTGCCGGCGCGCTGGGAACGGCGCTGGCGCCAGACGCTGAGTGGATGATTTTCTTCCGCCTGGTCCTCGGGGTCGCCGTCGGCGGTGCTTCCGCTACTGTTCCGGTCTACATTGCGGAAATGGCACCCGCCAATAAACGCGGTCAGCTGGTGACGATGCAGGAGCTGATGATCGTCTCCGGCCAGATGCTGGCCTACATCTCTAATGCCGGATTCCATGCCGCCTGGGGCGGTGAGAGTACCTGGCGCTGGATGCTGGCGGTGGCGACGCTGCCTGCTGTCCTGCTCTGGTTTGGCATGATGTTTATGCCGGATACGCCGCGCTGGTATGCGATGAAAGGACGTCTGGCTGAAGCCCGCAAAGTCCTGGAGCGGACCCGCGCACGTGAAGACGTAGAGTGGGAAATGACCGAAATCACCGAGACGCTGGAAGAGGAGCAGCAGCAGCGTCCGCGTCTGCGCGAGTTGCGTCAGCCCTGGCTGCTTAAGCTCTTTTTTATCGGCACAGGTATAGCAGCAATCCAGCAGCTTACCGGCGTCAACACCATCATGTACTATGCGCCGGTGATGCTGAAGGCGGTAGGCATGGATGATAATGCCGCGTTGTTTGCCACTATCGCCAATGGGGTTATCTCAGTACTGATGACATTTGCCGGGATCTGGCTGCTTGGACGTATTGGCCGCCGTACCCTCACGCTTATCGGACAAATAGGGTGCACTGCCTGCCTGGTCTTTATCGGATCCGTCAGCTACTTTATGCCGGACACGTTAAACGGTCAGCCTGATATGCTGCGCAGCTATATGGTCCTGCTGGGTATGCTGCTGTTTTTAAGTTTTCAGCAGGGGGCGTTATCACCGGTCACCTGGCTGCTATTATCCGAAATTTTCCCGACGCGGCTGCGCGGTATATTTATGGGCGGGGCGGTATTTGCCATGTGGCTGACGAATTTTACTATCTCATTACTGTTTCCGTTGCTGCTCGCATGGGTGGGTTTGTCAGGTGCCTTTTTTATTTTTGCGGCAGCCGGCCTGTTCGGTACGCTGTTTGTTTTCTGCTGTGTACCGGAAACCCGTAATCGTTCACTGGAACAGATTGAGCATTATCTGCGCGACTGGCTGACGGAAACATCACCGCGTCAGGTAATGAGGCCATCAGCCCAGAAAAGCGGATAAAAAATAGATTTCTCTGATAAAACCGGCGCTCGCCGGTTTTTCTTTTTAGGCGATAGTCAGGCTGACTTCCACATCAATAAAAAAGTACAATAAATGTGAATAAGAGCGACATGATTAATTATTTTTACGCTTCGCCTGCAGGATGTCACAAACTAAAATTTTGCTAACTACTTGTTTCACTCGTGGGATCGGCAAATGAAATCGATATCAATGCAACAAGTGGCGGGAAACTTTATCAGTTTATTAACGCTTAATGTTAACCGATACGGCTTATCCTGACTGAACAATAACAATAAGCGAACCTGTTAAGAATAATCCGGTCTGCAAAATTAATTTATTTTTTTATTTGAATTGGGTAATCTTGCCGCTACAGTTTATTAATACCCCTTAAACAAGGACATTGTGATGAGTGACGCATTTAAAGTACTGAACAACATTCGCACATTACGTGCGCAGGCGCGTGAACTGCCGCTGACCGATCTGGAAGAAATTCTGGAAAAATTAACTGTCGTTGTGACAGAACGTCGTGAAGAAGTTGAAGCCGAAGAAGCGCAAAATCGCGAAAAAGAAGAGAAGCTGTCTAAATATCGCGAAATGCTGCTGGCTGACGGTATCGATCCTAACGAATTACTGGGCGCACTTGAAACCGGTAAAAAACGCGCCAAGCGTGCACCGCGTCCGGCTAAATATACCTATACCGACGAAAACGGTGATGAAAAATCCTGGACCGGCCAGGGACGCACGCCAGCAGCGATTAAAAAAGCGCTGGATGCCGGCAAGAGCCTGGACAGTTTCCTGATTAAATAAGCGACGCAATCCTTGTATATGGGAGCCGGGGACATATTGTCCCCGGCTTTTTTATTGGCTGATGTTTTTATCTTATGTAACAAACTGCGCTAACTGATAACGATGACGTAACGTCAGCAGGGCAGAATCGCCTGATACGGATGCTGTTAACACTATTTTGCATCTGCTAACAGCCTGTTTGCGGAAAAGCTGCGCCATTGCCCGGCGCAGACTGGCTCATATAGCCCATCTCTGGCATAATGCCCGCTGTTTTTTCATCCACCGTGTAACAAAGGTCAATGCCGTGTTAGTTTCCAGCAATATCACTATGCAGTTCGGCAGCAAGCCGCTGTTTGAGAATATCTCCGTTAAGTTTGGCGGAGGTAACCGTTACGGTTTAATCGGTGCAAACGGCAGCGGTAAATCGACCTTTATGAAAATACTGGGCGGCGATCTCGTGCCTACCAACGGCAATGTCTCACTCGATCCCAATGAGCGTATTGGTAAGCTTCGTCAGGATCAGTTTGCCTTTGAACAATATAGTGTGCTGGATACGGTCATAATGGGGCATCAGGAACTCTGGGCCGTAAAAGAAGAGCGCGACCGTATTTACGCTCTGCCAGAAATGAGTGAAGCAGAAGGCTACAAAGTTGCCGATCTCGAAGTCGCCTACGGTGAAATGGATGGATATAGCGCGGAATCACGTGCGGGCGAGTTATTGCTGGGCGTGGGTATTCCGGTTGAACAACATTACGGGCCAATGAGCGAAATTGCACCGGGCTGGAAACTGCGTGTACTGCTTGCGCAGGCGCTGTTCTCTAATCCCGATATTCTGCTGCTTGATGAGCCGACGAACAACCTGGATATTGATACCATCCGCTGGCTTGAACAGGTACTGAACGATCGTAACAGTACGATGATCATCATTTCGCATGACCGTCACTTTTTGAATATGGTCTGCACGCATATGGCGGATCTCGATTATGGCGAGCTGCGCGTTTATCCGGGCAATTACGATGAGTACATGACCGCAGCAACGCAGGCGCGCGAACGTCTGCTGGCTGATAACGCGAAAAAGAAAGCGCAGATTGCTGACCTGCAATCTTTTGTCAGCCGCTTTAGTGCCAACGCCTCTAAATCCCGTCAGGCAACATCGCGTGCGAAACAGATTGATAAAATCAAACTGGATGAAGTTAAAGCGTCCAGTCGTCAGAACCCTTATATTCGCTTTGAGCAGGATAAGAAATTATTCCGTAATGCGCTGGAAGTGGAAGCGCTGACGAAAGGATTTGATAACGGCCCACTCTTTAATAAGCTGAATCTGATGCTGGAAGTGGGCGAGAAGCTGGCAATTCTGGGTGCCAACGGTATTGGTAAATCCACGCTGCTGAAAACGCTGGTGGGCGAATTAACTCCGGACAGCGGCAGCGTTAAATGGTCTGAAAATGCGCGCATCGGCTATTACGCGCAGGATCATGCCGAAGATTTTGCCGAAGACCTGAGCGTGTTCGACTGGATGAGCCAGTGGAAGCAGGATGGCGATGATGAACAGGCCGTACGCAGCGTACTGGGCCGTTTACTGTTCAGCCATGACGACATCAAAAAACCGGCCAAAGTGCTGTCGGGCGGTGAGAAAGGGCGGATGCTGTTTGGCAAGCTGATGATGCAGAAGCCTAACATTCTGATTATGGATGAGCCGACCAACCACCTGGATATGGAATCGATCGAATCACTCAACATGGCGCTGGAGATGTATGAAGGCACGCTGATCTTTGTTTCACATGACCGTGAATTTGTCAGCTCGCTGGCCACGCGCGTGATGGAGATGAAAGGCGAGCGCATCGTTGACTTCACCGGTAACTACGAAGATTACCTGCGCAGCCAGGGTATTTCATAACCCTGATCTTTCTGTCTGCTTAACAGGCCGCCCGACCGGGCGGCCTGTTTGCATTCAGGGGGCACCACACACGTCACACTGTGCGTCCTGCACTACTTTCATACTGCGGAATTCAGCACGCATTGCGTCATACATCAGCAGGCGTGAGCGGGGGGGTTCACCAAACGCGGTAAGCAGTTTCAGCGTCTCCATCGCCTGCATTGCGCCAATGACGCCCACCAGCGGGGCCATCACGCCGGCTTCCACGCAGCTCAGCATCTGTTCTCCGAACAAACGGCTGATACAGCGGTAACAGGGCTCGCCAGGCTGCCAGGTAAAAACGCTCAGCTGGCCTTCCATGCGGATCGCTGCACCGGAAATCAGCGGGACTTTTTGCCGGAAGCAGAGGCGGTTCAGCTGTTCACGTGTAGCCACATTATCTGTGCAGTCCAGCACCGCATCATGCCGCGCAATCAGCGCACTCAGGGCTGCGTCATCAGTCTGCATGTCACAGGTTTCAATCACGCAGTGCGGATTCATGGCGGCTAACTGCGCGCGCGCAGAGTCGACTTTGGGCTGGCCAATCGTTTCATCGCGATGCAGGATCTGCCGCTGCAGATTGCTCAGGCTGACGGTATCAAAGTCGAGCAGCGTCAGATGTCCGACGCCAGCGGAGGCGAGCCAGGGTGCGGCCGCGCATCCCAGCCCCCCCAGGCCCGTTATCAGCACGCGTGACTCTGCGAGCTGCTCCTGAGCGGCGAAGTCGAAGCCGCGCAGTACAATCTGCCGGTTATAGCGCAGCATCTCTTCATGCGTAAGTTCGCGTGTCATTACCCCTCCAGCAGAGGGTTAAAAGGCTCAACTTCAACCCATTCACCCGCTTCTGCCGTACCGCGTTCGCGCTCCAGCACAATAAAGCAGTCGGCCTGCGCAAACGAACTGAAAACGTGAGAGCCCTGTGCACCGGTGGAGCGAACTTCCAGCACACCTTCGCTGCTGCGGCTGAGCACCCCGCGCTGAAAATCGAGGCGTCCCGGTGATTTTTTCAGACGGTCCAGCGTCCGCGCACGCTGGCGCAGCGGCATTGCCGGTGTTGTCTGACCGCTCAGCCTGACCAGCAGCGGCTGGACCAGCTGATAAAAGGTCACGGCGGCAGAGACCGGGTTGCCCGGCAGCCCGCAGAACAGACTATTGGCCAGCTGGCCAAACGCGAAAGGTTTGCCCGGCTTGATCGCCAGTTTCCAGAAGCCTATGGTGCCGAGTTCGTCGAGGATCTCCCGGGTAAAATCCGCTTCACCCACTGAGACGCCCCCGGTGCTGATAACCACATCGGCCTGACTGTCTGCTGCCATAAAGGCCTGACGCAGCGCGAGCGGGTCATCAGCGATAACGCCGAGATCGATAACCTCGCAGCCCAGCTTGCTGAGCATCAGCGAGACGGTAAGGCGATTGGTGTCATAAATCTGGCCCTCTGCCAGCGGTTCCCCCACGGCCTGCAGCTCATCTCCGGTCGAGAATATTGCCACCCGCAGCCTGCGCCGCACCGATACCCGGGCAATACCCAGCGAGGCGAGCAGCGGCAGCTCAGCGGCACCCAGCCGCACACCCGCTGCCAGAACCTGATGTCCGGCGCGAATATCTTCACCGATGCGGCGGATATTCTGACCCGCGTTTACCGGTGCGGTGATCGCGATACCGTCTGCGTGCGGTTCCGTTTGCTCCTGCATGACCACCGCGTCACAGCCTGCCGGTACCGGGGCACCGGTCATGATGCGGATAACGCTGCCTGCCGGCCATGCGCCCCGCCAGGGGGCACCGGCAAAGGCTTTGCCCGCGACGGCGAGCTGCCCGTCAGCACTGAGATCGCTCAGCCGCACCGCATAGCCATCCATTGCAGAGTTATCGAATGAGGGCACATCCAGCGGTGAGATCACCGCCTCTGCGGTAATGCGTCCGGCAGCATCAGCGAGGGTAACCTGTTCGGTTCCGCTCACAGGTTGCAGCGTTTGCAGCATCATCTGCTGCGCCTCTTCCAGCGAAATTAAGCCAGCGGTATTGGGTTCCATATCTCTCCCGGACGGATAAATGTCAGATGTAACCTATTATGGGTTAAGGCGCTGGCGTAAGGCCAGACCCGTTTGATCCGGCCGCACAGATCGCGCGGTGGGCATTTAACAAGGTCTGTCGCGAAAGGAAAAAGCTATAAAGCCTGAGAAGAGGTTATGAGGGCAGATGCACTTTCTGCTTTACAAGCTGCCGGGTGCTTCCTATAGTCGAAAATTGTCTGAAAATGATGAAAACCATTCTAAATCAGTGTTTTTTCTGCTGATAATCCTGACAGGTGCAGCTAATGACGAAAGCAGTAATCGCTATCCATGGCGGAGCAGGCGCGCTTTCCCGCACGACTATGAGCGCGGCGCGCGAGCAGCATTACCGGCAGCAGCTGCACGACATTATCGCAGCGGGGCAGCAGATTCTGGCTGCCGGCGGAAGCGCACTGGATGCGGTGACTGACGCAGTGCGACGGCTGGAGGCGTGTCCGCTATTCAATGCCGGGCGGGGCGCAGTTTTCACCCATCAGGGCACACACGAGCTGGATGCCAGCATCATGGATGGTCGTACGCTGCAGGCGGGCGCAGTAGCAGGCGTCAGTCATATTGAACATCCGATCCTTGCCGCGCGTAAAGTACTGGAGGCGAGTCCTCACGTGCTGCTGATCGGTGCCGGCGCAGAAGCTTTTGCCGTGGCACAGGGGCTGGAGCCCGTTGCCGCTGACTTTTTCTCAACGCCAGAACGTCTGGCGCAGCTGCTGCGCGTGCGCGACAGCGACGCTACGCCGCTGGATCACGATGTGGCCGCGACGCCGCTGGATGAGGATCGCAAACTGGGTACCGTGGGTGCGGTCGCGCTGGATCTGCACGGCAATCTTGCCGCGGCGACCTCCACCGGGGGCATGACCAACAAGCAGGCTGGCCGCGTGGGCGACTCGCCGCTGATTGGCGCCGGCTGCTATGCCAGCAACGACAGCGCTGCGGTCTCCTGTACCGGCACCGGTGAAGTCTTTATGCGTACGCTGGCGGCTTATGATGTCGCCGCACAGATGAAATATGGCGGACGCTCGCTGCAGCAGGCGACCGCCAGCGTCATCCACGATACGGTATCGGAGCTGGAAGGCAGCGGCGGTCTGATTGCGGTTGACGCACACGGCAATCTTGCACTGCCGTTTAACAGCGAAGGCATGTACCGGGGCTTTGCTTACGTTGAGGGTCCGGTTGAGGTAGCCATTTACCGCGACAGCTAAGGAGCAGGCAGAATGGAACAGCAGCAGGTGCTGGCGGTACGCGATCTGTGCGTCACTTTTCAGCATGAAGAGAGCAAAACTGAAGCGGTCCGGCATCTTTCGCTCGATCTGTTGCGGGGTGAAACCCTGGCGCTGGTTGGCGAATCCGGCTCAGGTAAATCAGTGACGTCACTGGCGCTGATGCGCCTGATTCAGCAGGCGGGCAGCGAGATAAGCGGTGAGATAAAGCTGCGCCGCAGAAACGGGGAGATCCTGGACGTGATGCGTGCGTCAGCCGGTGAGATGCGGCAGGTGCGCGGCGCTGACATGGCGATGATCTTCCAGGAACCGATGACCTCGCTGAACCCGGTGTTTACCGTGGGCGAACAGATTGCTGAATCCGTGCGCTTACATCAGAAAATGAGTCACCAGCAGGCGCTGGCTGAAGCGCGTCGCATGCTGGACCTGGTACGCATTCCGGATGCGCACGCTATTCTGTCGCGCTATCCGCATCAGCTCTCTGGCGGCATGCGCCAGCGCGTGATGATTGCGATGGCGCTCTCCTGCCGGCCGGCGCTGCTGATTGCCGATGAGCCGACTACGGCTCTGGATGTCACTATTCAGGCGCAGATCCTGCAGCTCATCCGCGTGCTGCAAAAAGAGATGCAGATGGGCGTGATTTTTATCACGCACGATATGGGCGTCGTTGCTGAGATGGCCGATCGGGTACAGGTGATGTATCGCGGCGATGTTATCGAACAGGCGCCGGTGCAGCAGCTGTTTAACGCACCGGTTCAGCCCTATACCCGCGCGCTGCTGGCGGCCGTACCCCGGCTGGGTGCAATGAGCGGGCAGCCACTGCCGGCAAAATTTCCGCTGCTCCACCCCGGCGGGCAAGAGGTGCCGGCTCTGCCGCAGGATACCGTGCGCCGCGATCGGCCTCCGGTGCTGCAGGTGCGCGACCTGGTCACCCGCTTCGATCTGCGTGGCGGTCTCTTTAACCGGGTCACGCGCCGGGTGCACGCGGTAGAGAAGGTGAGCTTTGATCTCTATGCCGGTGAGACGCTGGCACTGGTTGGTGAGTCGGGATGCGGTAAATCGACCACCGGTCGTTCACTGCTGCGGCTGGTCGCCAGTCAGGGCGGCAGCATTACCTTTGACGGCCAGCGCATCGACGCGCTGCAGGGTGCCGCCCTGGCGGCGCTGCGGCGCGATATTCAGTTTATTTTTCAGGACCCTTACGCCTCACTCGATCCGCGCCTTACCGTGGGCTTTTCTGTGATGGAGCCGCTGCTGGTGCACCGGGTGATGAGTCGTGCGCAGGCAGAGAAGCGCGTTGCCTGGCTGCTGGAGCGGGTAGGGCTGCAGCCGGAGCATGCGCAGCGCTATCCGCATGAGTTTTCAGGCGGGCAGCGCCAGCGCATCTGTATTGCGCGTGCGCTGGCGCTGAATCCCAAAGTGGTGATTGCGGATGAATCGGTGTCAGCGCTGGATGTATCGGTCCAGGCGCAGATTATCAATCTGATGCTTGATCTGCAGCGGGAAACCGGCATCGCGTTTCTGTTCATTTCCCATGATATGGCAGTGGTGGAGCGGATCAGCCATCGTGTAGCCGTGATGTATCTGGGACAGATCGTTGAGATAGGACCACGCCAGGCGGTGTTTGAGCAGCCACGTCATCCTTATACCCGCAAGCTGATGGCGGCGGTACCGGTGGCCGATCCGGCACACCGGCACCGTGAACGGGCGTTAATGGTTGATGAGATCCCCAGCGCCGTACGTCCGCTGGGAGATGAGCCGGAAATCGCGCCGCTGCTGGAGGTCGCGCCGGGACACTTTGTGGCACGCCACGCGATCAGCGGCGCCTGACAAAAACAGAGCGTCCTGAACCCAGGACGCAGCAGACAGGGACTACAGGAGAACCACCATCATGCACCAGATTATGCGTAACGGAATTATGACGGCTGGCGTGCTGAGCGCTGCGCTGTCGCTGCCCGCCTGGGCGGCAAAAGATGCGGTCATTGCCGTGGGCTCGACCTTTACCACGCTGGATCCTTATGACGCCAACGATACGCTATCGCAGGCGGTTGCCAAATCCTTCTATCAGGGGCTGTTCAGCTTTGATAAGGAGATGAAGCTGGTTAACGTGCTCGCCGAAAGCTCTCAGGCCAGCGATGACGGGCTCACCTACACCATCAAACTGCGTTCCGGCATCAAATTTCAGGATGGTACCGATTTCAACGCTGAGGCGGTGAAGGTCAACCTCGATCGCGCCAGTAATCCCGACAACCATCTCAAACGCTATAACCTGTTCAAATATATTGCGACCACGGAAGTGGTCGATCCGCTTACGGTAAAAATTACGCTGAAGCAGCCGTTCTCGGCGTTTATCAACAATCTGGCGCATCCGGCGGCGGCGATGATTTCGCCCACCGCGCTGAAAAAATATGGCAAAGAGATTGGCTTCCATCCGGTCGGCACCGGACCCTATCAGTTTGACACCTGGAACCAGACCGATTTTGTCAAAGTGAAAAAGTGGCCGGGCTACTGGAAGCCGGGCTATCCAAAACTCGATACCATCACCTGGCGGCCAGTCGTGGATAACAACACCCGCGCGGCCATGCTGCAGACCGGTGAGGCGACGTTTGCGTTTCCGGTTCCTTTTGAGCAGGCCAAACGCCTTGAAAGCAACGGTAAGCTGAACGTAGTGACCACGCCTTCTATCATGCAGCGTTACATCAGCCTCAACGTGACGCAAAAGCCGTTTGATAACCCGAAAGTGCGTGAAGCGCTGGAATATGCCATTAACCGCGAGGCGCTGGCAAAAGTGGCGTTTGCCGGTTATGCCACCCCCGCTACCGGTATCGTGCCGCCCTCTATCGATTTCGCTCAGCGTTATCCGGCTATCAAATATGATCCGGCAAAAGCGCGCGCGCTGCTGAAAGAAGCGGGCTACGCCAGCGGTTTTGAGACCACGCTCTGGTCCTCGCATAACCACAGTACGGCGCAGAAGGTGCTGCAGTTTACCCAGCAGCAGCTGGCTCAGGTAGGCGTGAAGGTAAAAGTCACCGCCATGGATGCCGGACAGCGGGCCGCGGAAGTGGAAAGCAAGGGGCAGAAAGAGAGCGGTGTGCGCATGTTCTACACCGGCTGGTCCGCCTCTACCGGTGAAGCCGACTGGGCGCTGACGCCGCTGTTCGCCACCACCTCATGGCCGCCAGCGATCTTCAATACTGCGTTTTACAGTAACCCGCAGGTGGATAAAGATCTGGCTGATGCGTTAAAGACCACCGACCGTGAACGCAAAGCGCAGCTGTATAAAGATGCGCAGGATCGCATCTGGAACGATCGCCCGTGGATCCCGCTGGTGGTAGAGCAGCTGCTCTCTGCCAGTAACAAAAACCTGACCGGGTTTTATGTCATGCCGGATACCTCGTTTAATTTCGACGAAGCGGATCTGAAGTAACCAGACTGGCCAGCCGTTCAGGCTGGCCACTGCTGCGCAGGATGTTGCATGCTCAACTACTTTTTTAAACGATTGCTGGGGCTGATCCCCACGCTACTGATTGTTGCCGTACTGGTGTTCCTGTTCGTGCATCTGCTGCCCGGCGATCCGGCACGTCTGATTGCCGGACCCGAAGCCGATGCGTCCGTTGTTGCGCTGGTACGCAGCGAGCTGGGGCTGGATCAGCCTCTCATCCGGCAGTTCGGGCACTTTATTTTCAACGCGCTGCAGGGCGATTTCGGCCAGTCGCTGGTCTCCAGACGCCCGGTCGCGGATGAAATTGCGATGCGCTTCTATCCGACGCTGTGGCTGACGCTGGCCAGTATGGCGTGGTCAGTGCTGCTGGGTATGGCGCTGGGGATTGTTTCTGCCGTATGGCGCAATCGCTGGCCCGATCGTATCGGCATGACGCTGGCGGTTTCCGGCATCTCGTTTCCGGCCTTTGCGCTGGGCATGCTGCTGATGCAGATTTTCTCCGTGGAGCTGAGCTGGCTGCCCACCGTCGGCGCGGATAGCTGGCAGCACTATATTCTGCCCTCTGTCACGCTGGGCGCTGCCGTCGCGGCGATCATGGCGCGCTTTACCCGCGCCTCCTTTATAGAGGTTTTGCAGGAAGATTACATGCGCACCGCCCGGGCCAAAGGCGTACGCGAATCGGTGGTGGTGGTAAAACATGGGCTGCGTAACGCTCTGATCCCGGTGGTCACGATGATGGGCCTGCAGTTTGGTTTCCTGCTGGGGGGATCTATCGTCGTGGAGGTGGTGTTTAACTGGCCTGGTCTGGGTCGCCTGCTGGTGGACTCCGTGGAGATGCGTGACTATCCGGTGATTCAGGCGGAAGTCCTGCTGTTTTCGCTGGAGTTTATTCTGATCAACCTGATTGTCGATATGCTTTACGCGGCGATTAATCCGGCTATTCGCTACAAATAAGGAGTCGCAATTGAACAACTGGCGACGCGATGCGGCGGTGAAACAGCTGCCGCACCTGACGGAAAACCGGGTGCGTACCCCGTGGCGTGAGTTCTGGCGCCGTTTTCGCCGGCAGCATGTGGCGCTGCTGGCAGGCAGTTTTGTCCTGCTGCTGATTGTGGTGGCCTGTATTGCACCGTGGATCGCGCCTTTCGATGCGGAAAACTATTTCGACTACGATCGCCTGAATGAAGGGCCATCCTGGCTGCATCTGTTTGGCGTGGACTCGCTGGGGCGCGACATATTCAGCCGGGTGCTGGCTGGTACCCGTATCTCGCTGATGGCGGGCTTTTTCTCTGTGATTATCGGTGCGTTTATCGGTACGCTGCTGGGTCTGCTGGCGGGTTACTATGAGGGCTGGTGGGATCGCCTGATTATGCGCATCTGCGACGTACTGTTCGCGTTTCCCGGTATTCTGCTGGCGATTGCGGTCGTCGCCATTATGGGCAGCGGGATGAGCAATGTCATTGTGGCGGTAGCGATTTTCAGCATACCCGCGTTCGCCCGGCTGGTGCGGGGTAACACGCTGGTGCTGAAGCAGCAGACTTATATCGAATCGGCGCGCAGTATCGGTGCTTCAGACCGGACCATTATTTTACGGCATATTCTGCCCGGCACGATCTCATCAATCATGGTCTATTTCACGATGCGGATTGGCACCTCAATTATTACTGCCGCCAGCCTCTCTTTTCTGGGGCTCGGTGCACAGCCACCCACGCCGGAGTGGGGAGCGATGCTGAATGAAGCGCGGGCAGATATGGTGATGGCACCCCACGTGGCTATTTTTCCCAGTCTGGCGATTTTCCTGACCGTACTGGCATTTAACCTGCTGGGTGATGGTCTGCGCGATGCGCTGGATCCAAAACTGAAAAGCTGAGCAGCGGACCGGTCCGGGCCACTAAATGTGTCTAATATTAAAGGAGCAGCAATAACGCTTTCACAGATTTCCCCCGGCCCGTTTCGCAGGACGTTGCTCCGCCGGTAAGCATGCTGCCGGCGCAAAGCAGTTCCGGTCACAGGTCAGGGCGCAAAGGAGAAAAGAGATGGAACCGTTTGACTATCAGCAGGATTATAAAAATCTCGATTTGCGACAGCATCCTGAACTCTATCGCGTAGGGCGGGGTGAGCAGGGCGTACTGATGGTAGAGCCTTACAAAAGCGAGATTCTGCCCTGGTGGCGTTTTCGCACCGTCGAGGTGGCGAAAGAGTCGTCTGAAAAAATCATGCAGCTGTTTGAAGACTATCGCGAGAAAGATGATTTTGTCGGTATGGATATGGCACGCAAATTTATTCAGATGGGATATACGCGCGCCCGACGCTACAGCAATCATCAGGGCGGACGTAAATATGATGCTGATGGCAAAGAGCTGCCGCGGACGGTAGAGAAAGAGAAGGCCGCCGCGGCGGCCATCTTTAAAGCGTGCTGGGATAAATTACGCGCTGATGAAGATTATCTGGCGCGTAAAAAAGCGCATCAGAAGAAATATGGTTAGATGCGGCTGCCCCACAGATCGTATTCGTCGGCGTGTTCCACTTTCACCCGCACCACATCACCTGCTTTTACCTGCCGGTCGCCGTTGAGATAGACGGCACCGTCGATTTCCGGTGCGTCTGCCATGCTGCGTCCGACGGCACCTTCTTCATCTACTTCATCGATGATCACCAGTATTTCGCGGCCGACTTTCTCCTGCAGACGTTCGCTGGAGATCTGCTGCTGCAGCTGCATAAAGCGGTCAAAGCGCGCCTGTTTTACCTCTTCCGGAACCGGATCCGGCAGCTGATTAGCGGTAGCGCCTTCTACCGGGCTGTACTGGAAGCAGCCTACGCGATCGAGGCGCGCTTCTTTCAGGAAGTCGAGCAGCATCTGGAAATCTTCTTCGGTTTCACCGGGGAAGCCCACGATAAACGTAGAGCGCAGCGTCAGCTCCGGGCAGATCTCGCGCCAGCGCTTGATGCGCTCCAGCGTACGTTCCACAGCGCCCGGGCGCTTCATCAGCTTCAGAATACGCGGGCTGGCGTGCTGCAGCGGAATGTCGAGGTAGGGCAATATTTTGCCTTCTGCCATCAGCGGGATGACATCATCCACGTGCGGATAGGGATAAACATAGTGCAGACGCACCCAGACGCCGAGCTTCGCGAGCTGTTCGCACAGGCTCACCATGCTGGTTTTTACCGGCGCGCCGTTCCAGAAACCGGTACGATGTTTCACATCAACGCCGTAAGCCGAGGTGTCCTGTGAGATCACCAGCAACTCTTTCACGCCCGACTCAGCCAGACGCTTCGCCTCATCCAGCACGCTGCCAATCGGGCGGCTGTCGAGATCGCCACGCATGGACGGAATAATGCAGAACGTACAGCGGTGGTTGCAGCCTTCTGAGATCTTCAGATAGGCGTAGTGGCGCGGCGTCAGTTTCACGCCCTGCTCAGGCACCAGGCTCAGAAACGGGTTATGCACAGGTTTAGGCACGTAGGTATGCACGTGCTCAAGTACCTGCTCATAGCTGTGCGGACCGGTGATCTCCAGTACTTTCGGGTGCACTTCGCGGATCTGATCCACTTTGGCACCCAGACAGCCGGTGACGATCACTTTGCCGTTCTCATTCAGCGCTTCACCAATCGCTTCCAGAGATTCCTGAACCGCGCTGTCAATAAATCCGCAGGTGTTAACGATAACGATCTCCGCGTCATCGTAGCGTGGTACCACGTCATAGCCTTCAGTACGCAGTTCCGTCAGGATACGTTCTGAGTCAACGAGGTTTTTAGGACAACCGAGTGAGACGAAGCCCACGCGTGGCGGATTAGTGACATGGCTCATAAGGATAAAAATTCATCATAATTAGTATGGACAGGAGCGCGATTGTACAGAGGTTGCAGCGGAAAATGTATAGCTGAAGCGATAATCTGCCTGACAGCAAAATATGAATGCAGCGCTATGCTTAGAGTGCGCGGCGCCGCCTGACGCCGGGTATTTCAGCCTGTAGCGGGTTGTGCGGTGGCTGCGATTTTGCTTAAATGACGGGTTGTTGAAGGTAACTTATTCTCAACGCTGAAGAATTTAAACGCATGCGCTGGCAGGCTACGAGATGACAGCGCAGCAGTGCATAGAGTGAGAGCAGACAAATGCAAGAGATCGTCAAAGGTTTTCTGAATTTTCAACAGAACGTATTCCCTGAAAGGAAGGATCTTTTCAAGAGTCTGGCTTCCAACCAGAATCCTAAAGCGCTGTTTATCTCCTGTTCAGACAGCCGTCTGGTACCGGAGCTGGTCACCCAGCAGGAGCCGGGTCAGCTGTTTGTGATCCGCAACGCCGGCAACATTGTGCCGCCCTTTGGCCCGGAGCCAGGCGGCGTCTCTGCCACTATCGAGTATGCGGTACTGGCGCTGGGCGTAACGGAAATTATCATTTGCGGCCACTCTAACTGTGGCGCGATGAACGCTATCGCTTCTAATGCCGATCTGGAAAACATGCCGGCGGTCGATCACTGGCTGCACTACGCTAACGCCGCGAAATCTGTGGTTGATGAACGTAACTACGATTCTGTTGAGGTGCGCCTTAATGAGATGGTGAAAGAGAACGTTATTGCGCAGCTGAACAATATCAAAACGCATCCTTCTGTCTCTGTCGCGCTGCGTAAAGGCAAGCTGCGTCTGCACGGCTGGGTTTACGATATCGAAACGGGCAAAATCAACGCCCTGACGAAAGGCGGCGCAGAGTTTATCTGCCTGTCTGATAACCCTGAAACCTGCTTCGAATAATTCCCTCCAGCCCGGCTTCCGCCGGGCTTAATGTTTTGTAAATTTCATCCGCTGCTGCGCGCGCGCTGTCTACCCTTAACGGCAGAGTGAACACAGGAGCAACCTATGCATATCTGGCGAACAGCGCTGATTTCCGGCGCACTAAGCGGTTCTTCCCTGGCGCTGGCCGCGGATGTGACGGTACAGGTGCTGCAGGATAAACTCTCTCATCCCTGGGCCGTGGCCTTTTTACCGGATAATCGCACGCTGCTTATCACTGAGCGCACCGGTCAGCTGCGCAGCTGGCAACCTGAAAGCGGTCTGTCGCAGCCGATCCAGGGCGTGCCGCAGGTCTGGGCTGAGCGGCAGGGTGGATTACTGGATGTGGTTCTGGCGCCTGACTTCGCGCAAAGCCGCCGCGTCTGGCTGAGTTATACCACGGCTGACGCCAGCGGGCGCGCCGGCGGGGTCGTGGGGTATGGCCAGCTGAGTGAGGACAGGCAGAAGCTTAACGGATTTCGCGTGGTGCTGGAGCAGACGCCAAAACTCTCCGGCGGTGCGAATCTGGGTACCCGGCTGGCGTTTGACCGGCAGGGCTTTCTCTATGTGGCGTTTGGCGACAATTTTGTCAGCAGCAGCGCCCGGCAGCTGGATAAACTGTCAGGCAAAATTGTTCGGCTGACGCAGGAGGGAAGGGTGCCGCAGGATAACCCGTTTGTCCGCAAAGAGGGTGCCCGTCCGGAGATCTGGAGCTATGGCGTGCGTAACCCTCAGGGGCTGGCGCTGAATCCCTGGACACAGCAGATGTGGGAAAGCGAACACGGGCCCCGCGGTGGCGATGAGGTAAACCGGCTGGAGAAGGGCCACAACTACGGCTGGCCGCTCGCCACCTGGGGCATAGATTACAGCGGGCAGCCGGTACCGGAAGCGCAAGGCACCCATGTAGCCGGAACCGATCAGCCGCTGTTCTGGTGGAAAGTGTCACCGGCTATCAGCGGCATGGCGTTCTACAACAGCACGCGCTTCCCGCAGTGGAAAAATGCGCTGTTTATCGGTGCGTTAAAAGAGAAAAGCCTCATCCGTCTGCGCGTTGAGGGCGATCGGGTTACGGAGGAAGAGCGCCTGCTGACCGATCGCAACGAACGCATCCGTGATGTGCGTCAGGGGCCGGATGGCTGGCTCTATGTACTGACTGATGAGGCCAGCGGTAAACTGCTTCGGGTGGGACCGGAGCCGGAGCAGGCTGCAACACGTAACTAGTCAGCGCGCCCAGCGGCAAATCTGCCAGCCGCGCTGCTCCGCTTCATGCTGCAGACGCGCATCCGGATTGACTGCCCAGGCGTGATCGGCCCAGGTCAGCAGCGGCAGATCGTTAAACGAGTCGCTGTAGGCCCAGGTCCGTGTAAAACTGAGCGCCTGCTGACGGGTCTGCCAGTCGCGCAGGCGCACCACTTTGCCTTCGCGATAGGTTGCGGTGCCGAGAATAGATCCGCTGTAGCGCGCATCAACCACTTCAGCATGGATGGCCAGCGCACCGTCCACGCCCAGACGCTCAGCAATAGGAATGGCAAGGTGGTCGCCGCTGGCGGTAACGATTAGCACCTTATCGCCGCGCTGCTGATGCCACTGAATACGCTCCCGCGCGGCAGGAAAGACACGCGGCAGGATGTCGCGGTGGATAAAGCGTCTTATCCAGCCAGCCACGGTCGGCGTGGCCATGCCAGCCAGCGGCGCCAGCGTGGTGTGCATATACTCTTCAATGGGCAGCTCACCGGCGTGATAACGCTGCATCAGCCTGCGATCCTCATCAATCACTGTTTCAGGCGCAAATCCCTGTGAGACAAGCCAGCGTAACCAGAGGCTGGTGCTGTCTTCGCTTATCAGGGTTTCATCGAGATCGAACACGGCAAGATCCATAACGCTCTCCTCAGGCTGGCTGGTTTCAGCGTAGCGGAGTTTTGTGACAGGCTTAGCTTTTTCAGTCAAATTCAGAATTGTGCGCAGTTTTTTTACCGCCGGTGACGGCTTACACTGGGCCTGACAGGAGGCTCGCCTGGATTAATATAAGAAAACTTAATTAACTTTACGATTCAACGGTTTTTTTCGCCCGCGTGAACCGTTAGCGTTTTACACGAGATCTCCCCCGCCCGCGAAAGCCCCGATTTTACAAGGACAATCTGGTTACGCCCATGAAACTACACCTTTGCGCATCGTTATTACGGCCCCTGGCTGCTTCCTCGCTGTTGTTTATTTTTCCTGCGGTTTCTCAGGCCGTTGACGCCCCGGCCGCCCCGCAAATCGAGGCTAAAGCCTGGGTGCTGATGGATTACAACAGTGGCAAAGTGCTGGCTGAGTCGAATGCCGATCAGCGGCTCGATCCCGCCAGTCTGACCAAGATGATGACCAGCTATGTGGTAGGGCAGGCGCTGAAATCCGGAAAGATTAACAACGGGGATATGGTAACGATCGGCCAGGACGCCTGGGCAACCGGTAATCCTAAGCTGCGCGGCTCATCGCTGATGTTTCTCAAGCCTGGCGACCGCATTCCGGTATCAGAATTAAATAAAGGCATTGTTATTCAGTCCGGTAACGATGCCTGTATTGCGCTGGCAGATTACGTTGCCGGCAGTCAGGATGCGTTTATCGGACTGATGAATAACTATGTGAAAGCCTTTGGCCTGCAAAATACCCATTTTATGACGGTGCACGGGCTGGACGCGGAAGGGCAATACAGCACTGCCCGCGATATGGCGATTATCGGCCAGCGGCTGATAAGCGATGTGCCGGACGAGTATGCGCTGAACAGCGAGAAAGAGTTCACGTTTAACAATATTAAACAGCGCAACCGCAACCGGCTGCTCTGGAGCTCTAACCTGAAAGTGGACGGCATTAAAACCGGACATACTTCAGGCGCAGGCAACAATCTGGTCGCGTCTGCCGTTGATGGCGATATGCGACTGGTCTCCGTAGTGCTGGGTGCGCAAACCGATGCCATTCGGTTTCGTGAGAGTGAAAAGCTGCTGACCTGGGGGTTCCGTTTTTATGAGACGGTAACGCCTATCAAGGCCGATAAGCCATTTGCCCGCCAGCGCGTCTGGTTTGGTGACAAGGGAGAGGTAAATCTTGGCGTAGCGAAAGATGCCGCCATTACCGTGCCTAAGGGGCAGATGAAAAATCTGAAAGCGAGCTTTACCCTCAATACGCCGCAGCTGGAAGCACCCATCGCCAAAAATCAGGTTGTCGGCACTATCGATTTTCAGCTGGACGGGAAAACCATTGAGCAACGCCCGCTGGTGGCAATGGAAGCCGTGCCGGAAGGCGGCTTTGTCGGGCGTATCTGGGATTTTATTATGATGAAATTCCACGGCTGGTTCGGGAAGTGGTTTAGTTAGGACGCAGGCGCAGGCGCAGGCGCTGGTTCCGGGTTAAGCGCTGGTTCCGGGTTAAGCGCTGGTTCCGGGTTAAGCGCTGGTTCCGGGTTAAGCGCGGGTTCCGGGTTAAGCGCTGGTTCCGTTCGCCGTCAGCGGCGGCAGCTGCCTTTGCCCCGGCGCGGCGACCGGGCAGAGGACGCCAGGCCGCGCCCTCTGCACTCCCCGGCCCTGCGCCAGCCCCGTCCGCCGCTGCGCGGTTCCCTCGCTCACGCCCGCTTCCCGGGGACCGGCCGCCATTCGCTCCTGCTCACCGCGCCCTTTCGCCGACGTCCTGTCGGCTCATCCCGGAACCGCGCCTTCCCTCGGCGGACCCGGGATGGCGCTTCCCGCCGCTGCTGCTTTTTTCTCTTCAATAAGTGTCTTATGGCTGAAGGTTCTGTAGAGAAGCTTCAGCGCACACCAAATCAATTTTAAAAAAGAAACGAAGAATGTGCAGGCGGGGAGGGGGCGCTATCCGCAGCGCCGGGCGCAGCGTGACGGCCAGGACGAGCCGGCAGGACGCCGGCGAGAGCGCGGGGTGAGCAGGAGCGAATCCGCGCGGTCCGTTAAGGCCGGAGGGATAAGCCCGGGAATTCGCGAGGACGGCGCGGGGCGGGGATTGCTAAGGGGCGCGCCCACCCGCCCCATAGCCCGTCCGCGTGCGGCAATGCCGCTGAAACTGCCAGAAGTCTGGCGGGCGGAATTCCCTTAGAGTCCCGCGCTGCTGAGCCACCCAGCCCCGCGGCGCTGCTCAGCGCCCAGCCCCGCGCTGCTCAGCGCGCTTATTCCCTGATCCAGCCCTTACGAATTGGCATAGCAAACAGCACGCGATAAACCTGATGCGTCATCGCCAGCAGGCGATCGCCATAGAGCTGCCAGGCCATCTGCGAGGCCAGGCAACCCAGCATACCTACCAGGAAACCCCCGATCATATCCAGCGGCCAGTGAACGCCCAGGTAGACGCGTGACCAGGCGATGGCGCTGCCGATGGCCAGCAGCAGGATACCGGACCAGAGCCGGTGCCAGAAAATAAAGGCAAGAGCAAAGGTAAAAATGGTTGTGCCGTGATCGCTCGGGTAGGAGTCGTCTGCGGCGTGCATCAGAAACTGGTGGCCAAAGCCAATGGCAAAGGGGCGCGGATGGGGCAGCAGCTGGCCGGTACACCAGGAGATCAGCAGCGCATAGATAAGCGCCATACCGGTTTTCAGAACCAGAGCACGCTGGGACTGCACCTGCTCACGCGGCCCCCACAGCCAGAGGGCTACGATCAGCAGCGGCACAATCGCAATAAGATCCTTCGCGATAAACGTGGCCAGGTTCAGCAGCCAGAGCGGTGACGCTGGCGTGGCATTAATCCATAAAAAAAGGGTGTGGTTAATCGCTTCCATCCCGTTTAGCTATCCTCGTTTTGTTAACCCAAAAAGAAATACCGGCTACTGTCAGCAGCTGTGCCAGCCAGACCCACCAGCCGGCCCATAAATTGTGTGAAAAAAAGTGCGCACCGCGCATCACCTGACCAAACCCCATCAGCAATCCCAGAGTGACGCCTGCAGACAGCGCCAGCAGCGCGCGGCGTGGATGCTCCGGCCACCAGAGAAAGAACAGCGCCATCACCGCAAAGCCACTCGACGCATGTCCGCCCGGGAAACAGCCGCCGGGTCCGCTGCCGGCGGGGACGCTGCTCAGCAACGGAAAGGAGAGCGCCTTACCGCCAAACATCGCCAGATCCCAGGGGCAGGAGTGCGCGCTATGCGCTTTGATGATCCCCACCACCAGCGGGCCCAGACCAAACAGCAGCGCAACCAGCATCTGTCGCGCATTAAGGGTCCGTATTCCCTGAAACAGCAGCAGCACGGCTCCGGCAATGATCGCATCCTTGGCGATGCGATGATTAATGACATCCAGCCAGCGGCTGTGCTGCCAGGGAAAGCGCTGCGTAAGCGGGTCAAACCAGTACTGACTGATAGCGATATCCAGCTGCTCATCGCGTGAGAAGTAAATAAACAGCGCTGCCAGAATAGCCAGTAAAATGAGGTTGATAGCGTAGAAGCGGGTGGAAAAAGAATAAATAGTCCCGCTCCGATTCCGGTAGCAGGTTGTGGAAGTGTTTAACTTTGATGACAGTTGCATGAAGAGTGATCGCTAAAAAAGTCAGGATCACAGCATGGCGCGATTCGCTTAGCGCAACCTTAAGGCACCACCGGCAGAAATAAAAAAACCCGTCAGTCATAAAAAGACTGGCGGGCTCCTCAATCCGGGGATTTCAAAGAAAAGCAGTGGCACTTATTCAGACGCTGGCGGCCGGTAAAGGTTCCGGGCCGGCAAAAATAATTTATCCCGCCAGCACCGGCCAGATAATCACAATCAGCGTGCCGGCCAGCGTCAGCAGCACATTGGCAATCGCATAGGTGCCGGCATAGCCCAGCGCCGGAATATTACTGCGCGCGGTATCGCTGATAATCTCCATCGCTGGCGCGCAGGTGCGCGCGCCCATAATGGCACCAAACAGCAACGCGCGGTTCATGCGCAGTACGTAAGCGCCAAACAGATAGCAGATAACCACCGGCACCAGGCTGACCAGCAGCCCGCTCAGCAGCATCAGTGCTCCGGCATTACCGAGGCCGTGCTGCAGTCCACTGCCGGCGCTGAGCCCGACGCCTGCCATAAAAACCATTAATCCGAACTCTTTCAGCATGGTCAGAGCGCCCTGCGGAATATAGCCAAAGGTCGGATGGTTCGCGCGCAGGAAGCCCAGCATAATACCGGCAAACAGTAAGCCTGCGGCATTGCCGATACCAAAACTGAAATTGCTGAACTGAAATGTGATCATCCCTATCATCAGGCCGATGATAAAGAAAGCACAGAAAGCCAGCAGGTCAGTTATCTGACTGTGAATGGCGATAAAACCAATGCGATCGGCCAGACTTTTCACACGGCGCGCTTCGCCGCTGACCTGCAGCACATCCCCTTTATTCAGCATAATGCTGTCATCAATCGGCATTTCAATCTGACTGCGGATCACCCGATTCAGAAAGCAGCCGTGATCGGTGAGTTTCAGATGGCTGAGCCGCTTATTTACCGCATTGTGGTTCTTTACCACGATCTCCTCGGTGACGATGCGCATATCGAGCAGATCGCGATCGAACACCTCTTTACCGTTGCGGAAGCTGGCATCAAGCCGCGCGTGAGCGTCAGGGTAACCAACCAGGGAAATCTCATCACCCAGCTGCAGCATGGCATCACCGTCCGGGCTGGCGAGAATGCCGTTACGCCGCAGACGCTCTATGTAGCAGCCGGTCTGGCGATGAATGCCCAGCTCGCGCAGGTTTTTGCCGCCGCTCCAGGCGACCAGCTCCGGGCCGACGCGATAGGCGCGGATCACCGGTAAAAAAACCTTGCGCTGGCTGTCGGCATCCAGCCCGCGCTCGCGGGCGATTTGCTGGGCGCAGGTAGGCAGATCCTGATGCTGCAAACGGGGCAGGTATCGGGCGCCGAAAATCAGGCTGACCAGCCCTACCAGGTAGGTCAGGGCGTAGCCGAGGCTCAGGTTATCCTGCATCATACTCAGCTGACGCGGATCGCTGATGCTCTGCCGCAGCGTATCACCCGCCCCCACCAGCACCGGCGTTGAGGTCATTGAACCGGCCAGCATGCCTGCCGTCAGGCCGATATCCCAGCCAAACAGATTGCCAAGCATTAACGCGACCAGCAGCGCGCTGACCACCATCACAATGGCTAAGAAAAAATAATTTTTGCCGTCGCGGAAAAAGATAGAAAAGAAGTTAGGTCCCGCCTCCACGCCGACACAAAAAATAAACAGCATAAAGCCCAGGCTCAGGGCATCGGTATTTATCGCAAAATGCTGCTGGCCTAAAATCAGGGAGACAACCAGTACACCAATTGAATTACCCAGCTGGACAGAACCAAGACGCAGTTTTCCCAGACACAGGCCGAGTGCGAGTACGACAAATAATAACAGAACGTCATTTTTGCTTAACAATTCTGCGACGTTAATGTTCACAGTTTTAACTTCTTATTCACGTGTAACAGGTTGATAGGAAGAGAATTTTTAGCTATCTTGAACGGAGCGGTCAACACCGGGACTGGCATTTTTGTCCCGCCTGATTCTGAAGCGGCATTATTCTAAACATTATTATTTGCTTCAGCTATCCGCATCGCTCACTCTTTCTGTTTGTAGCTGTTTCTATTTATTTCCACGCAGGTGCGCCAGGCATTAAAAGTTCTGTTTTAACGTTAACGTTGAGGATTGTTATGTTGCAGCGCAGCCATCGCTGGTCCGCATTCGCGTCAGGCGCGACGCTTTATACGCTGGTGTTTATTTTTGCCCACCATTTCTGGAGCGTGCCGCTCCATATGCGGCATGGTCAGCCAGAACTCCTGCTGTTTTTATTACCTGGTGTGGTCATCGCGCTGCTACAGCCCGCCAGTCCGATGGTGTCAACGCTGTGGTCAGCGATAGCGGGAACGCTGCTGGGAATGAGTTGGGTAGTGGTGACAGAGCAGGTCACTCATACGCCGCTGCTGGGTGTGGCCTGGAGTCTGAGCGCGTTGTTCTGGGCAGGATGTGGTGCGCTACTGATCCGTCTGCTGCGTATCATGCTGGCCATGCGTATTAATTAAAAAAAACGGGCCCTGCGGCCCGTTTTTTATGCCTCAATGCCCAGATTTTCTTTGGTCCAGGCGGCAAATTCGGTGTAACCACCAATGTGCCGATCGTCGAGAAAAATCTGCGGCACCGTTGTTACCGGTTTACCGGCACGCGCTTCCAGATCGGCTTTAGTAATGCCGGTGGCCTGGATATCAACATACTGATAGTTGAAACTATCCTGTTCGCTGGTCAGCTTAGCGGCTAACTCTTTAGCGCGTACGCAATAAGGGCAACCTGAACGGCCAAAAATCACTGCAATCATTGCTTTTCTCCTTCCGCTGCTGTTTTGTGAGCAAAATCACAGCACAGCGTGAATAATGGTTCACATCATGCCCGCTCGTGCTGCTTAAGAGAAGCAGAAAATACCTGTTACTCTGATGGACGCACGCTATCCCTGACGGGCTATGCTGGCAGTAGCGATATGCTGAACCAGACCCATAAACAGCAGAGGTATACCCATGCGCAACCTTGCCAGACTACCTAAGTCCATTCTGTTGCTGGAAGCCCTGGGCGCCTGCGCAGTAGCCGCCGCGCTTTTGCTGTTGAATAACTGGCTGCCAGCGCCTGCCATGATTGGGCAAAAGCCGCTGGCTACGCTACTTTTTTTGCTGGGCATTGCGCTGATGCTGCCTGCGGCATGGCTAATCATGTGGCGCACCGCAAAAGTGATGGCCCCGCACCTTTTTGATCATACTCACACCAGGAAATAACCGGAGAACATAATGACGCCGACAATCGATCTGCTATGCAGCCACCGTTCCATTCGTGCTTTTACTGAGCAGGGTATTGATGACGCTCAGCGCCGCGCGATTATTGCTGCAGCGCAGGCGGCCTCTACCTCCAGTTTTCTGCAGTGCTCATCCATTGTACGCATCACCGATCGTGAAAAGCGCACTGCGCTGGCGGAACTGGCGGGAGGTCAGTCGTGGGTCACCGATGCCCCGGAGTTTTGGGTCTTCTGTGCCGACTTTAACCGCCATCTGCAAATCTGTCCGGATGCGCAGCTGGGACGGGCTGAACAGCTGCTGCTGGGCTGTGTGGATACCGCGCTAATGGCGCAAAATGCGATGGTGGCCGCTGAGTCGCTTGGGCTGGGCGGCGTATTTATCGGCGGGATCCGCAATAACATTGCCGACGTCACCGCGCTGCTGGATCTGCCAAAATTTGTGCTGCCGCTGTTTGGCTTCTGTATCGGTTATCCGTCTGCCTCTCCGGATGTGAAACCACGCATGCCGCAGGCGATGCTGGTACATGAAAACAGCTATCATCAGGTTGATAAAGCGCTGCTGGCAGAGTACGACCAGCAAATCACAGATTACTACATGCAGCGCGACAGTAATCAGCGATCTGAAACCTGGAGCGATCTGATCCAGCGCCTGATCATTAAAGAGACGCGTCCGTTTATGCTCGACTATCTGCACAGTCAGGGCTGGGCCACGCGTTAAGTCAGGAGTATGGCCGCATGAAAATGGCGCTTCTCACCCGTGACAGCACGCTTTACTCCAGCCGGCGGCTGCGTGCGGCCGCTGAGGCGCGCGGGCATCAGATTGCGATAATCGATCCGCTCTCCTGCTACGTGAACATTAATGCAGCGCTGCCGGCCGTGCATTATCAGGGTGAAATACTCGGCCATTTTGATGCAGTGATCCCGCGTATCGGCACCGCGACAACCTTTTATGGTACCGCGGTGCTGCGTCAGTTTGAGCTGCTCGGCAGCTATCCGCTCAATGAATCGGTGGCCATTACCCGCGCCCGTGACAAGCTGCGCTCGCTGCAGCTGCTGGCACGCGAGGGCATCGATATGCCGGTTACCGGTATCGCTTCATCGCCGGATGATACCGGCGATCTGATCCGCATGGTGGGCGGTGCGCCGCTGGTGGTCAAACTGGTTGAAGGCACGCAGGGTATTGGCGTCGTGCTGGCAGAGACGCGTCAGGCTGCCGAAAGCGTGATTGATGCGTTTCGGGGACTTAACGCCCATATTCTGGTGCAGGAGTTTATTAAAGAAGCGCGGGGCCGCGATATTCGCTGCCTGGTGATTGGCGATCGCGTGGTGGCTGCCATAGAGCGTGAGGCAAAAGAAGGGGAGTTTCGCTCTAACCTGCATCGGGGCGGCACCGCGCATCCTGTTACCATCAGCGAGCGGGAGCGCAACATCGCCATTAACGCTGCGGCGACGCTGGGCCTGGCCGTGGCGGGCGTTGATATTCTGCGTGCCAGCCGCGGACCGCTGGTCATGGAGGTCAATGCGTCACCCGGTCTGGAAGGTATTGAGGCGTGCACGGGGCTCGATATTGCCGCTATGATGATCGACTGGATTGAGCAGCACGCCTGCCCCGGCTATCGTCCTAAAACCGGTGGCTAGATAGCGTTTTCCGGTGGTTTTCGTGGCATCTGCCCACATTTTTCCGTAAGCTAAGGCGCTTATTTATTCACCCCACAGGAAATAGCGATGGATTCACTGGTCGTTCCTGACATCGACATGCTACGTCGCTGGCTGGATCAACAAAATATCACCTGGTTCGAATGTGATGCCTGTCAGGCGTTACATCTGCCGCACATGCAGAATTTTGACGGGGTGTTTGACGCAAAAATTGACCTGGTGGATAACGTTATTCTGTTTTCTGCGCTGGCTGAAGTGAAACCCACGGCGCTTATTCCGCTGGTCGGCGATCTGTCACAAATTAACGCCAGCTCACTGACCATTAAAGCATTCATCGATATTCAGGATGATAATCTGCCAAAGCTGATTGTCTGCCAGTCGCTGAGTATTACCGCCGGCATTACCTTCAGTCAGTTCACGCACTTTATGAAGCAGAGTGAAGAAGGGGTTTCCATGGTGATTATGGAAGCCTTCGCGAACCATCTGCTGATGATGGGTGAAGAGGAAGAGCGCGCTTCCGGGGTAAGCAGTTCAGGTGTTTTACATTAATTCCGCTCGTTATTAACTGCCGCACACTGCGGCAGTTTTCTTTCTCGCTTTATCCTGCCATTTTTTATTCTGTTATTTGCCCGCTAACACCAGATTTTAGTCATGCTTTATGCCGTAACTGCCAGACCACATAGCAGAAAAGTGCATAAAGTATCGTAAAAAGGCGTTTTTTACGCTGAGGTCTGGTACGCAGAGATCAGGGGGGCTATTCTTGCGGAGCTGTGCAGGGCAGGCCATCGCTCAGCAGCGCTATACTGATTTCAGGGAAAGCCCGCCGTTATCTGTCTGCATAGCTACCCATTTGCAGGTTGCCGGCTCACCACCCCGATACCGGTTATAGGTATTTACTATTTAACGTCCGCTGAAGAGTGATTCATTGTATGTCTGGCTACTTTCAGACAGGAAATCATCGGATCGGCTGTATGCAGCGTTTGTTGACCCGTTCAGGAGAAAATAACAGATGAACAACCAGGCAAAAAAATGGTTGCCAGCCGCAGTTGCTGGTGTGGTGATGGCATCGGCTGTTGCTGCTCAGGCAGAAGATAAAACGCTGCACGTCTATAACTGGTCCGATTATATTGCGGCCGATACGGTACCTGACTTTGAAAAGCAGACCGGTATTAAAGTCGTTTATGACGTCTTTGATTCCAATGAAGTGCTGGAAGGCAAACTGATGGCGGGCAGCACCGGCTATGATGTTGTGGTGCCCTCATCCAGTTTTCTGGCGCGCCAGCTGCAGTCGGGCGTGTTTCAGGAACTCGACAAAAGTAAACTGCCGAACTACAAAAACCTCGATCCGGACCTGATGGCCAAAGTGGCACAGCACGATCCTGGCAATAAATACTCGATTCCTTATCTGTGGGGCACCACCGGCATCGGTTATAACGTTGAGAAAGTCAAAGCCGCGCTCGGTGCGGACGCGCCGGTTAACAGCTGGGATCTGGTGCTGAAACCGGAAAACCTCGAAAAACTGAAAAGCTGCGGTGTCTCTTTCCTGGACGCGCCGGAAGAGATATTTGCCACCGTACTGAACTATCTTGGCAAAGACCCAAACAGCACCGATGCCAAAGATTACACCGGGGCGGCGACCGATCTGCTGATGAAGCTGCGGCCAAACATTCGCTATTTTCACTCGTCGCAATATATTAACGATCTGGCAAACGGTAACACCTGTGTAGCGATAGGCTGGTCTGGCGATATTCTGCAGGCAAAAGATCGGGCTGAAAAAGCCAATAATGGTGTTCATCTGGGTTACAGCGTGCCGAAAGAGGGCGCCCTGGCGTTCTTTGACATGATGGCGATCCCGAAAGATGCGAAAAATATGGATGCTGCCTATCAGTGGCTGAACTACATCATGGAGCCGAAAGTGATCGCTGAGGTATCCAGCAAAATCAATTATGCCAACGGCAATAAAGCGTCGCTGCCGCTGATTAACGCCGACGTCCGCAACAATCCGGGCATCTTCCCGACGCCGGACGCGATGGCGAAGCTGTTTGTGCTCAAGGTCCAGGATCCGAAACTGGATCGCGCACGCACCCGCGCATGGACTAAAGTAAAAAGTGGTAAGTGATTCGTTCTGAACGATATCCCTGACCGGTAACCACAGCAGAGGCGCAGTACGGGCCTCTGCTGTGCCATTCCAGCGGCTGGCCGTGCCGCGCTACCCCCGCTTAGCGCCGGAGAAATGTGAGTGAACGACGCGATTTCCCGTTCTCAGAGTAAATCAGCAAAGGCCTTAACGCCGCTGCTGGAGATCCGTAACCTGACCAAATCGTTTGAAGGTCAGCACGCCGTAGATGATGTCAGCCTGACTATCTACAAAGGTGAAATCTTTGCCCTGCTGGGTGCATCTGGCTGCGGCAAATCAACGCTGCTGCGCATGCTGGCAGGATTTGAGATCCCCAGCAGCGGCCAGATTGTGCTGGATGGTCAGGATCTCTCTCACGTGCCGCCCTATCAGCGCCCTATCAATATGATGTTTCAGTCCTACGCGCTGTTTCCGCATATGACAGTGGAGCAAAACATCGCCTTTGGCCTGAAGCAGGATAAATTATCCAAAGCAGAAATCGCCAGCCGCGTGGCGGAGATGCTGGCGCTGGTGCATATGCAGGAGTTCGCCAGCCGCAAACCGCATCAGCTTTCAGGCGGGCAGCGTCAGCGCGTGGCGCTGGCACGCAGCCTGGCAAAACGGCCTAAACTGCTGCTGCTGGATGAGCCGATGGGTGCACTGGATAAAAAACTGCGCGATCGCATGCAGCATGAGGTGGTGGATATCCTGGAGCGCGTGGGCGCCACCTGCGTTATGGTCACGCACGATCAGGAAGAGGCGATGACCATGGCCGGACGCATTGCCATCATGAATCGCGGTAAGTTTGTGCAGATTGGCGAGCCGGAAGAGATTTATGAGCATCCTACCAGCCGTTACAGCGCGGAGTTTATCGGCTCGGTCAACGTGTTCGAGGGGCTGCTGCGCGAACGGCGCGATGAGGGCGTGGTCATCGACAGCCCTGGCCTGATGCATCCGCTGAAGGTCCAGACGGATGTCTCTATTGTTGACAACGTACCGGTCCACATTGCGCTGCGCCCCGAAAAAGTCATGCTGTGCGACACGGTTCCGGCTGACGGCTGCAACTTTGCCGTGGGCGAAGTGGTGCATATCGCCTATCTGGGTGATTTGTCGATTTACCATGTGCGCCTGCACAGTGGCCAGATGATCAGCGCGCAGCTGCAAAACGCGCATCGTTTTCGCAAAGGTGCGCCCGTCTGGGGAGATGAAGTGCGTCTCTGCTGGGATGCGGACAGCTGTGTGGTTCTGACGGTCTAGGGGGACGTTTATGAGTCAGATTTCTCCGCGGCCTCAGCCGGTACTGGCGGGCACGCCACTGCAGCGCTGGGCAACACGTATGAAGATGCAGCACGGGCGCAAGCTGGTGATTGCGCTGCCTTACCTGTGGCTGATCCTGCTGTTCCTGCTGCCGTTTCTGATTGTGCTTAAAATCAGCTTTGCCGATATCGCCCGCGCCATCCCGCCCTATACGGATCTGGTCAGCTGGGCGGATGACCAGCTGAATGTGGTGCTGAACCTCGGCAACTATTTTACGCTCACTGACGATCCGCTTTACGCTGAGGCCTATCTGACCTCACTGAAAGTGGCGGCGATCTCCACGGTAATTTGCCTGCTTATCGCTTATCCGCTCGCCTGGGCGGTCGCGCACAGCAAGCCGTCGATGCGAACCATACTGCTGCTGCTGGTGATCCTGCCCTCCTGGACCTCATTTCTGGTGCGCGTTTATGCCTGGATGGGACTGCTGAACAACAACGGCATTCTGAATCGTTTTCTGCTGTGGCTTGGCGTTATCGATCATCCGCTGGTGATCCTCTACACCAATACGGCGGTCTATATCGGTATTGTTTACTGCTATCTGCCCTTTATGGTGCTGCCGATCTATACCGCGCTGACGCGCATTGACTATTCGCTGGTGGAAGCGTCGCTGGATTTAGGCGCGCGTCCGCTGAAGACCTTTTTCAGCGTGATTGTGCCGCTGACCAAAGGCGGCATTATCGCCGGGTCGATGCTGGTGTTCATACCGGCGGTAGGGGAGTATGTCATTCCGGAACTGCTGGGTGGCCCGGACAGTATTATGATTGGCCGCATTCTCTGGCAGGAGTTTTTTAATAACCGCGACTGGCCGGTGGCTTCAGCGCTGGCGGTAACCATTCTGTTGATCCTGATCCTGCCGATTATCTGGTTCCACAAGCATCAAAATCGCGCTGCGGGGGAGAAAGCATGAGTCAGCTACCGGTTATTCGCTCACCGTGGCGTACTGCTATTCTGGTACTCTGCTTTCTGTTTCTCTATGCCCCCATGCTGCTGCTGGTGGTCTACTCCTTTAACAGTTCGCAGCTGGTTACGGTGTGGGAGAGTTTCTCTTTTCACTGGTATCGCGTGCTGTTTCAGGATGAGGCGATGCTCGATGCCGTCGGGCTGAGTCTGACCATCGCGGGGCTTTCGGCTACCATGGCTGTGATACTGGGCACCCTGGCCGCGGTGATCATTGTGCGCTTCGGCCGCTTTCGCGGCCACAGCGGTTTCGCGTTTATGCTGACCGCGCCGCTGGTCATGCCCGATGTTATTACCGGGCTGTCGCTGCTGCTGCTGTTTGTGGCGATGGCAAACACGCTAGGCTGGCCGGGCGATCGTGGCATGCTGACTATCTGGCTGGCGCACGTCACATTCTGTACCGCCTATGTTGCGGTGGTGATCAACGCCCGCCTGCGCGAGCTGGATCGCTCCATCGAAGAGGCCGCCATGGATCTGGGCGCCACGCCGCTGAAGGTGTTCTTTGTGATCACCGTTCCCATGATTGCACCCGCCATCGTCACGGGCTGGCTGCTGGCCTTTACGCTGTCGCTTGATGACCTCGTGATTGCCAGCTTTGTTACCGGGCCGGGGGCGACCACGCTGCCCATGGCGATCTTCGCCACCGTACGACGTGGGGTGAATCCGGAGATCAACGCGCTGGCCTCTATTATTCTGTTTGTGGTCGGGCTGGTCGGTTTCATCGCCTGGCGCTTTATGGCGCATGAAGAAAAACAGCGTTTGCGCGATATTCAGAAAGCAAAACGTGGCTGAAACCCTGTGAGTTTGCCACTATAAGCAAGGCTGGCGTTGCCAGCCTTTTCTTATGGAGCCTGGGTGATGTCGGAAACGCTGAAAAACGCTGTGTTAAACTCAACGCCGGTGCCGGTGACCATTGCCGGTATTGCGATTATTGTCACGCGCTGCCTCAGCGTGATCATGATGGCTGGCGAGCTGGGCTATGAGGAGATTGCCAACTTTGTGCACCGCAGCGCACAGGCATGGGATTCAACCCTGATATTTATCGCCAGTCAGCTGATTTTCCTGTTTGAACTGCGCTGTGCTTTTACGTTCATGCGCGGCAGCAATCGGGGTCGCTGGGGTTATCTGATCAGTCAGGTGGTGGTATTGCTCTATATGCTGATGGCGTCGGTAGGCTGGATCTATCCGGAAATATTCAGTATTTCAGGTGATAACAATCTGCAGATTATCCACCATACGCTGCAGCAAAAATTACCGGACGTACTGGTAGCGCTGCTGCTGTTTGTGCCGGCCAGCAGTCGCGCATTTTTCCGCGCCCGGTGATACAATCGCTCCCCGTTTTTTCTCCGAGTACAGGTTGTTCCATGCATTGCGCGCTTTATGACGCTGGCCGCTGCCGTTCATGTCAGTGGCTGGAAAAACCCTATCCGCAGCAGGTCAGCGATAAGCAGACGCAGCTTGCTCAGCTGCTTGCAGCGATGCCGGTCAGCGACTGGCGGCTTCCGGTGACATCAGCAGAGCAGGGGTTTCGCAATAAGGCCAAAATGGTCGTCAGCGGCAGCGTGGAGCGCCCTGTTTTTGGTCTGGTGGCGTCTGACGGCGACCCGGTTGATCTCTGCGCCTGTCCGCTCTATCCCGCCAGCTTTGCGCCGGTGTTTGCGCTGCTTAAACCCTTTATCGCACGCGCCGGTCTGACGCCTTACAATGTGACGCGCAGGCGTGGCGAGCTGAAGTTTTTGCTGCTGACAGAGAGCAGTGAGGGCGGCATGATGCTGCGTTTTGTACTGCGCTCAGCCAGTAAGGTGCCGCAGCTGCAGGCGGCACTGCCGTGGCTGCAGCAGCTGCTGCCGCAGCTGCAGGTTATCTCCGCCAATATTCAGCCGGTACATATGGCGATTCTGGAAGGCGACGAAGAGATCGCGCTGACCGCGCAGCAGGCGCTGCCGGAACGCGTTAATCAGGTTCCGCTTTATATCCGGCCGCAGAGTTTCTTCCAGACCAATCCGCAAGTGGCGGCCGCGCTCTACGCCACCGCACGCGACTGGGTTGCAGAGCTGAACGTGACCAGCATGTGGGATCTCTTTTGTGGCGTAGGTGGATTTGGTCTGCACTGCGCAACGCCAGAGATGACGCTGACGGGGATTGAAATCAGCCCTGAAGCGATCGCCTGTGCGCAACAATCGGCGCAGCAGCTGGGGCTGGAAAAGGTGCACTTTGCCGCTCTGGATTCCACCCGTTTCGCTACCTCGCGGGCAGACATACCGCAGCTGGTACTGGTGAACCCGCCGCGTCGCGGCATTGGCAGCGAGCTGTGCGACTATTTAAGCGATATGGCTCCGGCTTTTATCCTCTACTCCAGCTGCAATCCTGCCACCCTGGCGCAGGATATTGCCCGGCTTAGTGATTACAACATACAAAGAGTGCAGCTGTTTGATATGTTCCCGCACACCGCGCATTTTGAAGTGTTATGTCTGCTGACGCGGAACGATCGGCCGCGTGCTGCATAACGCAGCACGCGCTGTTGAAAGAATTTACTCAGGAAACCACTTCTGGTTGATCTGCTGCCAGCTGCCGTCAGCTTTCAGGGCCGCCAGCGCACTATTGAACTCATTCAGCAGTGCGCTGTTACCTTTACGCACGGCGATGCCAAGCCCGGTGCCAAAGTAATCCGTATCCCTGACATGATCGCCCACGGTACCGAGATCGTCATTGGCTTTCAGCCACTGACTGACCACGGCGCTGTCGCCAAATACGCCATTGAGGCGGCCGTTTTTCAGGTCGAGAATCGCATTCTGATAGCTGTCATACGCGACCGCTACCACGTCCGGATGCTTTTCAGTCAGATATTTCTGGTGAGTGGTGCCATTCTCTACGCCGATACGCTTGCCTTTCAGCTGGCTGAAATCGCTGAACTCGCCTTTCCGGGCGATCACGATAGCTGAATTGGCGTAGTAAGGCTGGCTGAAATCGACCTGCTTACTGCGCTCGGCGGTGATGTCCATACCGGAGATTACCGCATCATAGCGGCGGAATTTCAGCGACGGGATCAGGCTGTCAAACGCATTATTCGTGAATGTACATTCGGCTTTAATCTGCGCACACAGCGCTTTCGCCAGATCGATATCAAAGCCTACAATCTGATTGTTGTGATCCAGTGATTCAAACGGCGGATAGGTAGCTGAAACGGCAAAACGTATTTTTTCAGCTGCATAAGCATTCACCGTAACCGCAGCGAGCGCTGCGGCGATAATCCATTTTTTCATCATGTCATTCTCATAAGCAAGCCAGAAGTGGAATGCGTGACACAATGCCATTGAATGAATTTTTATGCAATTATTTTGGATAAGTAAGACTTTGTAATGGGCGGCTGCTCTGACGCCGGCGTGGCGCAAAAGCAACCGTCCCGGAGACACTCAGCTGCGCTGCTCAAATGTCAGTGCACGTTTCTCTATCAGCCGCATCAGCAGCGTCAGCGCGCCGTTAACCACCAGATAGATCAGGCCTGCCGCCGCATACACCGTCACGTCATAGGTGCGTCCGTAGAGCATCTGACCGTGCCCCATCACTTCCATCAGCGTAATGGTGTAGGCCAGCGAGGTGCTTTTAAACACCAGCACAACTTCGTTGGAATAGGAGGAGAGGGCGCGCTTAAACGCGTAGGGCAGCAAAATACGCAGCGTATCCTTGCGGTTCATGCCCAGCGCGGCGCATGACTGCCACTGACCCGCCGGAATTGCGCGTACCGCGCCATAAAATAGCTGGGTGGTATAGGCTGCGCTGTTGAGCGACAGCGCCAGCATCGCGCACAGCCAGGGCTGAGACAGCAGATGCCAGAGCCACGGCACATTCTGAATGGCAGGGAACTGACCCGGGCCGTAGTAGATCAGGAAGATCTGCACCAGCAGCGGAGTGCCGGTAAACAGCGTGATGTAGCCTTTTGCCAGCAGGCTGGCGACCGGTACTTTCAGTGCCAGCACAATAGTACAGAGCAGCGACAGCAGCAGCGCGGCCACCAGTGAGGCCAGCGTCAGCGTTAAGCTGGTATGCAGGCCTTTCAGCAGTTCAGGTAAATAATCGAGCATGCGTCAGGCTCCCCGCTCAAAACGCGTGGTGCGTAATTCAATGCGGCGCAAAATCGCCTGACTGAACAGCGTAATCACCAGATAGATAGCGGCAGCCACCAGATACCAGGTAAACGGTTCCTGCGTGCGCGTAGCGATACTTTTCGTCTGCAGCATCAGGTCGTTGACACTGATCAGCGACACCAGCGCCGTATCTTTCAGCAGCACCAGCCACTGGTTGCCGAGGCCCGGCAGCGCATGGCGCCACATTTGCGGCATAATCAGCCGGAAAAAGATCGCAGATTTTTTCATGCCCAGCGCCTGTCCCGACTCCCACTGGCCTGCCGGCACCGCTTTCAGTGCACCGCGCAGCGTCTGTGACGCATAGGCGGAGTAGAGCATAGCCAGCGCAATCACTCCGCAGAGAAACGGGCTGACGTCAAAATTCTCAATCTGCAGCTGAACCGGAAGGGTAAACAGGCCCAGGTTAAGGCTGAAACCGTCAGACAGCGTCAGCAGCAGCTGCGAAGCACCGAAATAGATAAAGAGTACGACCAGAATTTCCGGCAGACCCCGAATCAGCGTGACCAGCACGGTGCCGACCCACGCCAGCGGTTTTATGCGCAGCGACTCCCAGCCAGCAAACAGCATCGCCAGCACAAGGCCGGCGATCAGCGCACAAACAGCAAGGCCGACGGTTATCCCGGCGGCGCTTGCAAGAGAGATCATTTCATTCATCAGAGATTACTGCTGGAACCATTTGCTGTAGATAGTTTTATACGTGCCGTCAGCTTTGATCTTATCCAGCGCCGCGTTGAACTTACTCTGCAGCTCAGCGTTACCCTGACGTACGGCGATGCCCAGACCGGTTCCGAAGTAATCTTTATCCGTGACTTTTTCACCCAGCGGCGCCAGCGTTGCGTTCTGCTTCAGCCACTCATTGACCACGGCAGTATCCCCAAAGACAGCGTCAATACGGCCATTTTTCAGATCCAGTACGGCGTTCTGATAGCTGTCGTAAGGCACGATAGTGATATCGCTATGCTTGTCGGTCAGGAACTTCTGATGAGTAGTGCCGTTCTGCACGCCAACGCGCTTGCCTTTCAGGGCAGCCACATCAGCCAGTTTGCCTTTCTGCGCAATAAAGGTGGCAGAGTTGTCATAGTAAGGCTTGCTGAACAGCACCTGCTTTTCACGTTCTGGTGTGATATCCATGCCGGCCATCACCGCGTCGAAACGGCGGAATTTCAGGCTGGGGATCAGGCTATCGAAAGCCTGATTAGTAAATGTGCAGGTTGCATCCATCTCTTTACACAGCGCATTGGCCAGATCGACGTCAAATCCCTGAATTTTGTTTTCAGCGTCAACGAACTCAAACGGCGGGTAAGAGGCTTCAGTAGCGAAACGCAGCGTCTGTGCAGCAGAAGCGCTCAGGCTCAGCGTGGTGAGCAGGGCAGCAAGTACAACTTTTTTCATTATTAGCATCCTGACTTAGTGCGAAAGATAGTGTGCAAACGCGTCGGTTTGCGGCTGTGTAAAGCGGCTGGCATCACCCTGTTCAATGATGTGACCATTCTCCATATAAACCACGCGGCTGGCCGTTTTGCGCGCCACTTCAACCTCATGGGTCACAATAACCTGCGTGATTTGCGTTTGTGCCAGTTCGCGAATAATCGTCACGATCTGCGCGGTAATTTCCGGATCGAGCGCGGCGGTAGGTTCATCAAACAGCAGCACCTGCGGCTCCATCATCAGCGCACGGGCGATCGCCACGCGCTGCTGCTGACCACCGGAGAGATGCAGCGGAAAACGATCGGCATAAGGCGTCAGGCGCAGACGCTCCAGCAGCTTATCGGCACGTGCGCGCGCCGCCTCTTTTGAGAGACCCAGTACGCGACACGGGGCTTCAGTGAGGTTCTGCATAACCGTAAGGTGCGGCCAGAGATTGTATTGCTGAAATACCATACCCACGTTCTGACGCAGCTCGCGAATGGCGCTGTCAGTGGGGGGCCTGGTAAAGTCAAACTGGTTGCCGGCAATCTGCAGCGTGCCGGAACGCGGCAGCTCCAGCAGATTGAGCACGCGCAGGAGTGAGCTTTTCCCGGCACCGCTGGGACCAAGCAGCACCAGCGTCTCTCCCTGCGGACACTCCAGGTTAATGTCAGACAGCGCCTGATGGGCACCGTAAAAGCAGTTAATAGCGTTTAATTGAATACTCATGCGCGGAAAATAGAGAGCAAATAATGCCGCGAATCTTAACGTTCCCGGCATAGTTATGCAAATCAAGTGACTTAAAATTTATTAAACAGCGCGTTATCCGGTCCGGTGCAGCAGAAAATTGTGCGGCCTGCGTCAGACGGGGGTTGCACTACGGTTACGCCCGACGTTAACACCGGTCAGGGGCTCTATACCGATGCGGCGCCCTAATGTGTGAACAGGATAACAAAAAAACGCGCTATTTTTTCTGCTCCAGCAGCTGGCTGAGTGAGCCACCGCCGGCGTGCGGCCACGCTGCCATATAGCGCACATCCTGCACCACCCAGCACTCTCCTTCACGGATCATCAGCACTTCATCGCGCCACTGTTTATCGCCGCGCGTTAGCGTGACGCGCAACGGAATATTTCGCGCATCGCGATTGGGGATTGAAGAAGCGCTCTCTACATTAGCGGCGGCCGGCCCCTGAGCCAGACTGGAAAAGAGATCGCCCTGACGCCACTCTGCCGGCTGATTGCGCTTTTCCCGCGCCTGTAGCAGCGTCTGATAAAGATGATCGCTCAGATAAGGGCGATATCTGGCCAGCAGCGCGCGATCGGGCAGGCCCGCTGAAGGAGCATTTACGCGCAAATCGTAAAACTGCTGCGCCACGCTATCCGGCCCGCCATCAATACAGGCCGCACTGCGCGGGCCATTATCCCTGATAACCGGCTCTACAGTGGTACAGGCGCTCAGCAGCGTTACTGCTGATGCCAGCAGTGCAAGGGCTTTGATTCTCATCTCCGGTTCCTTATTGTTCTGTGGCAAAGCATGGGTTTTAGCATAGAGTATAGTCGTGCTTTTTCAGCACCATGCGTGCGGGTCCCATCGACATCTTCAGGAGATAACTATGAAATTTTCGACGACACCAACTCTGGAAGGCCACAGCATTACCGAATACTGCGGCGTGGTTACCGGCGAGGCGATTTTAGGTGCCAATATTTTTCGTGATTTCTTTGCCGGCATCCGCGATATCGTAGGCGGACGTTCGGGGGCCTATGAAAAAGAGCTGCGCAAGGCGCGTGAGATTGCGTTTAAAGAGCTGGGCGATCAGGCGAAAGCGCTGGGCGCTAATGCGGTAGTGGGGATCGATATTGACTACGAAACCGTCGGCAAAGACAGCAGCATGCTGATGGTCAGCGTCTCCGGCACTGCGGTGATCGTGCGCTGATGCGATTCCTGCTGATCGTGGTCATGGCGCTGCTGCTCAGCGCCTGTCACTCTTCAATGGAAGCGCGTCAGGGGTACTGGGCCGATACAGCGCATCCGGCGCAGGGCGCGCGACCGCGCATCAAAGTCGTGGTGATCCACTACACCGCAGACGATTTCTCTTCTTCGCTGGCAACCCTGACCGATCGGCAGGTCAGTGCACACTACCTTATTCCGCGTCAGCCGCCACAGAAAGCGGGCAGGGGAGTAGTCTGGCAGCTGGTGCCGGAGCAGCAGCTTGCCTGGCATGCCGGACCCAGTTTCTGGCGCGGGGCTACCCGCATTAATGACACCTCAGTGGGCATTGAGATAGTCAATGCGGGCTATCAGCGTACGCTGACCGGGCTAACGTGGCAGCCTTATACACCCGATCAAATTACCGTGCTGACAGCGCTGCTGCGCGATCTGCAGCAGCGTTACGGTATTGCGCCCGAAAATATCGTGGGCCACAGCGATATTGCGCCGCAGCGCAAGCAGGACCCGGGTCCGCTCTTTCCCTGGCAGCAGCTGGCCGCCCGGGGGATAGGTGCCTGGCCCGATCCGGCGATTACGGCCCGCTATCTGGCGGGGCAGTCCGCCAGCACCGTTGTGGATCCGCAGCCGCTGCTGGCAGCGCTGCAGCGGTATGGCTATGACGTGGCGGGCGCGACAACGCCTGAGAAGCAGCGCCGGCTGATTGCAGCCTTTCAGATGCACTTCCGGCCGCACGACTATCGCGGTATTGCTGACGCAGAGACGCTGGCGATAGCCCGGGCGCTGCTGGCACAGTACGGTGCGGCGCGCTAGCTGTCAGGCCGCTGACTGAAGAAACGCCTGCCAGCGTGCGACCACCTGCTGCAGATCGGCACGGGATACATCCAGGTGAGTCACCATGCGCGTCCGGGGGCCGATGCTAATCAGGATATTCGCGGCGTGCATCCAGCGCTGCAGCGCATCTGTCTGCCCGGGCGGAACCTGCACAAACAGCATATTTGTCTGCTGGCTTATGACTTCCACGCCCAGCGCACGCAGCTGGTCCGCCAGCCACGCGGCGTTATCATGATCGTCCTGCAGCCGGGTCACGTTGTGCTGCAGCGCATAACGCCCGGCCGCCGCCAGAATACCCGCCTGGCGCATCCCGCCACCGGTCATTTTACGCCAGCGCCGCGCCTGCTCAATATAAGCGCTGTCGCCGCACAGCAGTGAGCCTACCGGGGTGCCCAGCCCTTTTGACAGGCAGATAGTCAGCGTATCGCAGTAGCGTGCAATTTCTGCCAGCGTCACCTGCTGTGCCACCACGGCATTAAAGATACGCGCACCATCAATGTGCAGCGCCAGCCCGCGTTCACGGGTGAAGTGCCACGCCTGCTCCAGATAGCTGAGCGGCAGTACCCTGCCGTGATGCGTGTTTTCCAGACTCAGCAGGCGGGTACGGGCAAAATGGATATCATCCGGCTTGATCGCAGCGGCAACGTCCGCCAGCGGCAGTGTGCCATCGTCCGCAGCAAGGATCGGCTGAGGCTGAATGCTGCCCAGCACCGCCGCGCCGCCCGCTTCATATTTATAGTTGTGCGCCTGCTGGCCCACAATATACTCATCGCCGCGCTGGCAGTGGCACAGCAGCGCCACCAGATTTGCCTGGGTACCGGTAGGAAAGAACAGCGCGGCTGCTTTGCCGCTCATCGCCGCCGCCTCTGCTTCCAGTGCGTTGACCGTAGGATCGTCACGATAGACGTCATCTCCGGTTGCGGCGTTCATCATGGCGTCCAGCATCGCCGCACTCGGGCGGGTTACGGTATCACTGCGCAAATCGATCACGGGGCTCTCCTGAAAGAAAAAGCGGGCTGCTCGCCCGCATCATTGCCTGTCCGGCAGGAGCCTTGTTTTTACCGCAGCCAGTTGGTTTTCGCCAGCTCGGTGATCTCATTGCCGCGTCCGTTGAGGATAGCGCGCAGCATATAGAGACTGAACCCTTTTGCCTGTTCGGCTTTGATCTGCGGTGGCATCGACAGCTCCTCTTTAGCCGTGTGCACATCCACCAGAACCGGACCATCATGCGCAAAAGCCTGTTCCAGCGCCGCATTGAGTTCTGACGCTTTTTCAACCCGGATACCTTTAATGCCGCAGGCGGCGGCAATCGCAGCAAAATCAGGATTTTCCAGGTCGGTGCCGTCGGTAAGGTAACCGCCTGCTTTCATCTCCATTGCCACAAAACCCAGCACGCTGTTGTTGAAAATCACCAGCTTCACCGGCAGTTTCAGCTGCGCTACCGAGATAAAGTCTCCCATCAGCATACTGAAGCCCCCGTCGCCGCACAGCGCCACCACCTGACGTTCTCTGTCGATAGCCTGGGCACCCAGCGCCTGCGGCATCGCATTGGCCATAGAGCCGTGATTAAACGATCCCAGCAGGCGTCGCTTACCGTTCATCTGCAGGTAACGTGCAGCCCAGACGGTGGGCGTGCCGACGTCGCAGGTAAAGATGGCATCGTCAGCGGCGTAGCGGCTGATCTGCTGTGCCAGATACTGGGGATGAATCGCCTGGTTGTCGTTTGCGGTTGCCAGATCGTCAAGACTCTTGCGGGCGTCAGCGTAGTGCTCCAGCGCACGGTCAAGGTGATGGCGATCGTCATGCACCTCAAGCTGCGGCAGCAGTGCCTGGATCGTGGCTTTAACGTCACCCACCAGCGGCATATCCACGTGGCTGTGCGCGCCCAGGCTGCCGGGGTTGATATCGATCTGAATGATACGCGCGCTGGCAGGGTAGAAGGCACGATAGGGGAATTTCGTGCCGAGCAGGATCAGGGTGTCGGCATTCATCATGGCGTGATAGCCGGAAGAGAAACCAATCAGCCCGGTCATGCCAACATCGTACGGGTTGTCATATTCAATATGTTCTTTGCCACGCAGCGCATGCACTACCGGCGCCTTAAGCCGTTCCGCCAGGGCGACAACTTCAGCATGGGCACCGGCGCAGCCGCTGCCGCACATCAGCGTAATATTGCCTGCGCCGTTGAGCGTTTCCGCCAGGGTGGCAAGCTCCGCTGCGGCGGGCACAACCTGCGGCAGCTGCGGCGGATACCATTCGCTGCGCGCACTCTTCGGGGCGGGCTGCAGCGCCACGTCACCCGGTAGTACGATCACAGAGACGCCGCGGTTGAGGATCGCTTTGCGCATGGCAATGCCCAGCACCTGCGGCAGCTGCTCAGGATTAGAAACCAGCTCACAGTAGTGGCTGCATTCACGAAACAGCTCCTGCGGGTGCGTCTCCTGAAAATAGCCGCTGCCGATTTCGCTGGAAGGGATATGAGCAGCAATGGCCAGTACCGGTACGTTGTTACGATGACAGTCAAACAACCCGTTAATCAGGTGCAGGTTACCAGGACCGCAGGAGCCGGCGCAGACCGCCAGTTCGCCGCTGATTTGCGCTTCCGCACCGGCGGCAAACGCGGCGACCTCTTCATGCCGCGTCGGCATCCATTCAATGGTGCCCATGCGGTTCAGGCTGTCACTCAGGCCGTTAAGCGAATCACCGGTTACACCCCAGATACGTTTTACGCCTGCGCTCTCCAGCGTGTGTGCCAGCAGGGCGGCCACAGTTTGTTTCATCGTTTGCTCCTTTCTGATGGGGGCCATCTATGCTGATGGCAAAAATCTTTCCGTCAGAAAGCGTAGACGACGCCGCTGCACGCCTGCCGTGAAAAAGTGCGCTGCAGACCGGTCAGGCGGAAAAAAAAGCGATCAGCACCGGCGCGAGCAGGCTCATGATAAACCCGTGCACAATGGCCGCAGGAACAATCTCCATGCCGCCGGCGCGCTGCAGAATTGGCAGGGTAAAATCCATGGAGGTGGCGCCGCTCAGGCCCAGCGTCATGCTGCGATGCCGGGTGATAAGCAGCGGGATCAGCATAATTGTGATCAGTTCACGCAGCAGGTCGTTAAAGAACGCCGCGCTGCCGATAACCGGACCAAATGCGTCCGTCATCAGAATGCCGGAAAGCGAATACCAGCCAAAGCCGCTGGCCAGCGCGAGGCCGGTTTTCAGCGGCAATCCAAGGCAGACAGCGGCCAGCGCGCCTCCGGCGAGCGCCCCAGCCAGTGACACGCCCGCCACCAGCGCACCACGCCGGTTAAGCGTAATCTGCCGCAGCGTCATGCCGCTGCTGCGCAGCTGAACGCCCACCAGAAACAGCATCAGGATCAGGGCATATTCGCTGACGGTGGCCGCATGGCGCAGCGGAGCCCATTGCGACAATCCGAGCAGAAACCCGCCCAGCACCGAGCCACAGAGTTTGAGTGAATCCAGTGCCATCGCAAGACGCGAGGGCAGCGCCTGCGCTTTATGCGGATGCCGCCACGGCAGACGCTGCTCAAGCAGCCAGAATGCCAGCAGCGAACAGGCGAGAATCGAGAGGGTACAGATAAAAGCGGTGTAGAAGATGGTGAGCAAATTCGCGCTGAGATTATCCAGAAATGCCAGGCTTACACCCATGAAAAACAGAATGATATAGACCAGCGCACTCAGCAACCGCGCCACCGTGCGTAACAGTGCTGGCTGCTGCAGATGCAGCAAATAACCGGCAATCAGCGGCAGCAAAATAATCATCAGACCATACATAGCGAACATCCGTCCGTGGGAAAAGGACGCCACGCTAATCAAAAAAGCACACGCTGTAAATCACCCTTTGCCGATAATCTGCGCCTTGACCCCTGTGCAACCGTACACCATGCTCAGGCAATCTCTGAACAGGATAATCCCATGATTCTGGATCATATTGATATCAGCGGCTTTCGTGGCATTAATCAGCTCTCACTGCCGCTTACCATGACGAATCTTCTGATCGGCGAAAACGCCTGGGGCAAGTCAAGCCTGCTTGATGCGTTTTCACTTATGCTGGATCCGTGCGGCGGGCAGGCGGCCCTCAGCGAAGACGATTTCCATTTTCCGCCTGCAAATCCGGCGGCACGCTGGCGCACATTACAGATAGTGGTGCGCTTTCGCGCCAGCGAAGCAGAGCGGGAAAATACCCTGCTGCAGCCTTTCTGGCAGCGCGATGAGCAGGGATATTATCTGCGCTTCAGTTTGCGGGCCACCTGTAAAGCGGACGGCGTAAAAAGCAGCTGGCGCTTTATCGACGTGCATAATCAGCTGCTGGCGCAGGAGCCGACAAAGGCGGCGATAGGCTGGCTGCGGCAGCATCATCCGGTGCTGCGTTTACGCGACGCGCGGTTCGGTCAGCGTCACCGGACGCGCGAACCCGGCGGTGACGGGCGGGATCCGGGTCTGCAGGCGCTGCAGGCGGTGTTACAGCAGCTCAATCGCGCAGCTGGCGGGCAGGCACTGAGCGATGAGGTACTGCGGCAGGGGGTACAGACAATGCAGCAGCTTATGGCGCACTATTTTCTTGTTCAGCAACCCGGCGTCAGTCACCCACGAATGGCACCGGAGCTGCGCGATGGCAGCGCAGGCTGGCAGGCGCTGGATGCGGTTAACCGGCTGCTGGCAGGGGCCAGTGCTGAGCATCGTCGCGAGGTGCAGCTGCGACTGCTGGCACTGCTCCCTGGCAGCAGTGCGCTGCCAGCCGGCGCACAGCCTGTTCTGCTGGTCGAAGATCCTGAAACGCGGCTGCATCCGATAATGCTTTCAGTGACCTGGAATTTACTGACGCTGCTGCCGCTACAGCGACTGGTTACCACTAATTCAGGTGAACTGGTCTCCCAGACGCCGCTGGAAAATCTCTGTCGTCTGGTGCGCGAAGCGAGCCGCGTGGTGGCATGGCGTATCGGTGAAGCGGGACTGAGCGCGGAGGATCACCGGCGTATCGCGTTTCATATTCGCGTCAATCGACCTGCTGCACTGTTTGCCCGCTGCTGGTTACTGGTGGAGGGCGAGACTGAGGTATGGATCGTTAATGAACTGGCGCGGCAGCAGGGCGATCATTTTGCAGCAGAAGGGATCCGGGTGATCGAGTTTGCCCAGGCCGGCCTGAAGCCGCTGCTGAAGTTTGCCCGGCGTATGGGAATTGCCTGGCATGTATTGACCGATGGCGATGAGGCAGGAAAGAAATATGCGGCCGCGACCCGCAGCCAGCTGCTGATCCACGAAAAGGCGGAGGTGCATCTGACGCAGTTTCCGGCAGCCGACATTGAACATTTCCTCTATCAGCACGGATTTCGCGCGGTCTATCACCAAATGGCGCACCTGCCGTTAAACATTGCGATGACGCCACGGCGTATTATTACTCAGGCGATCCATCATAGCTCCAAGCCTGAGCTGGCTATCGCCGTGGCGCTGGCGGCCGGTGAGCGCGGCCCGCAGGCCATCCCGTCGCTGTTCAGGGAGCTGTTTAGTCAGGTAAAACTGCTGGCACAGCGACGTGCAGGGTAGGGGAAAAAGTAAAATGCCAGCGTTACCGGCTGGCATTTCAGGCGCGGAGTGGTCACAATAACCGCGCTGCACAGGTCAGGAAAGCAACGCCGCCTCACAGGGAACAATCAGACTGGCATGGTTGCCTTTTGGTCCTTCGTGAACGTCAAACTGAACGTGCTGACCCGCTTTAAGCGTTCTGTAACCCTCCATCTGAATGGTAGAGTAGTGCGCAAAGATGTCATCGCCACCGCCAACCGGACAAATAAAGCCGAAGCCCTTGGCGTTGTTGAACCATTTAACAGTACCCGTCTCCATGCTTTTACTTCCCTCGCAAGACATTCTGATAAGTAGGTGAGGTCATCGCAGCTGTGAGTCGAGGTTGTTTAAAACTCAATCAGCTTGTGCATGTAGAATGTAGAGAAACGGACCTTATCGTCAAGCAATCGGCCCGGATGCGTGGGCAGAAATTCATCAAAATTTGAGGCAGTTAACGCTATTGAGAATTTTGTGATACAAGTCGCGCATCTGCTTTTCGTACCGATAGCAGCGATAGCAAACCCGTCTTGACAGACGTGTTAAACTTCAGGTTACTGCAGGCTAAAATGCATGACCGCAACGCAGAATTCCAATGGATGATTATGGCAAACACAAACGACTGGCTTAATTTTGAACACCTGGCCGAAGACAAAGTACGTGAAGGGTTAAAGCCGCCTTCAATGTATAAAGTCATCCTGAATAATGACGATTATACACCTATGGAATTTGTTATTGACGTTCTGCAAAAGTTCTTTTCTTATGATATTGAACGCGCCACGCAACTGATGCTGAAAGTTCACTATCATGGAAAGGCAGTCTGCGGTGTTTTCACCGCTGAAGTAGCAGAAACAAAAGCTGCGCAGGTGAACAACTATGCCAGAGAGAATCAACATCCTTTGCTGTGTACGCTGGAAAAAGCCTGAACCTGTCTCCATATAGGAAACAGGCAGTCAGAGCGATAATTGGGGGAGGTGCCAAATGCTCAATCAAGAACTGGAACTCAGTTTAAACATGGCTTTCGCCAGAGCGCGCGAGCACCGTCACGAGTTTATGACCGTCGAACATCTGTTGCTGGCGCTGCTCAGCAACCCGTCGGCCAGAGAGGCACTGGAAGCCTGTACGGTGGATATTGTGGCTCTGCGTCAGGAACTCGAAGCCTTCATCGAACAAACCACACCGGTGCTGCCGGCAGGCGAAGCGGAGCGCGATACGCAACCTACGCTCAGCTTCCAGCGCGTACTGCAGCGTGCGGTATTCCACGTTCAGTCTTCCGGTCGCAGCGAAGTAGCAGGCGCTAACGTTCTGGTCGCTATTTTCAGCGAGCAGGAGTCGCAGGCGGCATATCTGCTGCGCAAACATGAAATCAGCCGTCTTGATGTGGTGAATTTCATCTCTCACGGCACGCGTAAAGATGAGCCCGGTCAGTCGCAGAGTAATGCGGATAACCCGGTCAATGAAGAGCAGGCAGGCGGGGAGGAGCGTATGGAAAACTTCACCACCAATCTTAATCAGCTTGCTCGCGTTGGCGGCATTGACCCGCTTATTGGTCGCGACAAAGAGCTGGAGCGCGCCGTGCAGGTGCTGTGTCGCCGGCGTAAAAACAATCCGCTGCTGGTGGGGGAATCCGGCGTGGGTAAAACCGCTATTGCCGAAGGGCTCGCCTGGCGTATTGTGCAGGGTGACGTACCGGAAGTAATGAAAGAGTGCACTATCTATTCACTGGATATCGGCTCTCTGCTGGCGGGCACCAAATATCGCGGCGATTTTGAAAAGCGGTTTAAAGCGCTGCTCAAACAGCTGGAACAGGATAACAACAGCATCCTGTTTATTGATGAAATTCATACCATCATCGGTGCCGGTGCGGCGTCGGGCGGGCAGGTGGATGCCGCTAACCTGATTAAGCCACTGCTCTCCAGCGGCAAAATCCGCGTGATGGGTTCCACAACTTATCAGGAGTTCAGCAATATTTTCGAGAAAGATCGCGCACTGGCGCGCCGCTTCCAGAAAATTGATATTACTGAACCCTCGGTCGAAGAGACCGTGCAGATCCTCAATGGACTGAAGCCGAAATATGAAGCGCATCACGACGTGCGTTATACCGCTAAGGCCGTGCGCGCAGCAGTCGAGCTGGCGGTGAAATATATCAACGACCGTCATCTGCCGGATAAGGCGATTGATGTGATTGATGAAGCGGGTGCGCGGGCACGTCTGGTGCCGGTGAGCAAGCGTAAGAAAACCGTTAATGTTTCTGACATTGAATCGGTAGTGGCGCGAATTGCACGTATTCCGGAACAGAGCGTGTCGGCCACCGATCGTGATACGCTGAAAAATCTGGGCGACCGTCTGAAAATGCTGGTGTTTGGTCAGGATAATGCAATTGAGGCGCTGACCGAAGCGATTAAAATGAGCCGCGCTGGCCTGGGTCAGGATCGCAAGCCGGTAGGCTCTTTCCTGTTCGCCGGTCCGACCGGGGTAGGTAAAACAGAAGTCACCGTACAGCTGGCTAAAGCGCTGGGCATTGAGCTGCTGCGTTTCGATATGTCGGAATACATGGAGCGCCATACGGTCAGCCGCCTGATTGGTGCACCTCCAGGCTACGTGGGCTTTGACCAGGGCGGTCTGTTAACGGATGCGGTTATCAAGCATCCGCACGCGGTTGTGCTGCTGGATGAAATTGAGAAAGCGCACCCGGATGTCTTCAACCTGCTGCTGCAGGTTATGGATAACGGTATGCTGACCGACAACAACGGGCGTAAAGCGGACTTCCGCAATGTGGTGCTGGTCATGACCACCAATGCTGGCGTACGCGAAACCGAACGTAAGTCGATCGGCCTGATTCAGCAGGATAACAGTACGGATGCGATGGAAGAGATTAAAAAGATCTTTACGCCAGAGTTCCGCAACCGTCTCGACAACATTATCTGGTTCCGTCATCTCTCTGCTGAGGTGATCCATCAGGTAGTCGATAAGTTTATTGTTGAACTGCAGGCGCAGCTGGACGCAAAAGGTGTTTCACTGGAAGTGAGCGATGACGCGCGCGACTGGCTGGCAGAAAAAGGCTACGATAAAGCAATGGGTGCGCGTCCGATGGCGCGTACAGTGCAGGAAAGCCTGAAAAAACCGCTGGCCAATGAACTGCTGTTTGGTTCACTGGTGGATGGGGGCTCGGTGTCGGTGGGGCTGGATAAAGATAAAAACCAGCTTACTTATCACTTCCTGAGCGCTGAAAAGCGTAAAACGGAAGGGACTGTGCACTAACGCCTGACCAGGAAAACAAAAGGCCGGATAATTATCCGGCCTTTTTTTTGCGGCTGGAAACTTAACCAGCCCGCGACGTGTGCAGCAGCTTAGCGACTGCGGAAGACAATGCGGCCTTTGCTCAGGTCGTACGGGGTCAACTCAACAGTGACTTTGTCACCCGTCAGGATGCGGATATAGTTTTTGCGCATTTTACCGGAGATATGAGCGGTAACCACGTGCCCGTTTTCAAGCTCTACGCGGAACATGGTGTTAGGTAACGTATCCAGTACGGTACCCTGCATTTCAATATTGTCTTCTTTGGCCATCGAATCCTCTGGGTGAACTACCAAACTGTTGAACCGGCAAGATAATGCCGAATTCCATGATTTATGTAAAGAAACGTTGGCTGTTTTTGCCAACGCTTCGCCGTGCGTCGCGCTATAGCGCGTGCAGTACGGATAAATTCGGGTGTTGTTGACGTCTGCGGGGGATTAGCGGGCTAAGAATCTGCAGCAACCGGCCCGGCAGGCACGGATGAAACAGTTTCAGGAACAGGTGAGATTCCCAGCCTGGCAATTCCGGCTCGCCACAGCGAAGCGCGGACGACATACCAAACTCGCTTATTGTATCACTTTTATGTAGATTTGTGTGCAAAACATCTGCGGGCAGGGCTAAAAAAGGGTCTGCGTTTGCCAGCATCCCTCAGTAACCGGCTGCCACGCCAGTTTTTTTAGCGCCTGCAGATAGTCAGCACGCGGGATTTCTGTTGCCCCAAGTGATGCGGTGTGGGGATTCAGCACCTGGCAATCAATGAGTTTTCCCTGGTGGGCACGGAAGTGTTGTGAAAAGACCCATAACGCGGTTTTAGACGCGTTTTCCTGTCGGCTGAACATCGATTCTCCGCAAAACATCTGTCCGAGCGCCAGACCATACATGCCGCCAGCCAGGCTATTTTCATGCCACACTTCGATAGAGTGCGCATGGCCCAGCTCATATAGCCGCAGCCAGGCACGCTTGACTTCGAAGGTGATCCACGTTCCCTCCTGACGCCCGGTGGCGCAGCCTTCAAGCACCTGCGCAAACGCGTGATTCATGGTAACGCGATAGGGAGAGCGCCGGTGAAAACGCGCCATGCTCCGGCTGAGATGAAACGCATCTGGCATCAGCACGGCTCGCGGATCGGGCGACCACCAGAGGATCGGGTCGCCGGGCGAAAACCAGGGAAAAATACCGTGCTGGTACGCATTAATCAAACGCGCAGGCGAGAGATCTCCGCCCATAGCCAGCAAACCATTTGGTTCGCGCAGCGCCATTTCCGGCGGTGGAAAGTGCAGTGAATCACGTGAAAGTTGTACCAGTCTCATGGCATCAGCTACCCAAAAGCGTCATCTCCAGACTATAACGCAAAGCGCTGCCGGAAACGCCAGTAGCGACCCGCTTTTGAGATTAATTCGTCATGCGAACCCGATTCCACAATGGTGCCCTGATCCATCACGCAGATGCGGTCCATCCTTTCCAGGCCCTGCAGGCGATGGGTTACCACGATCAGCGTCTTACCCTCGCTGACCCGCAGCAGTAACTGCAGGATCTGCTGCTCAGTCGTGGCATCCAGCCCTTCGGTAGGCTCATCCAGCAGCCAGAGGTCGCCGTTATGCAGCAGGGCACGCGCGATGGCCAGGCGCCGCAGTTCGCCGCCGGACAGCGGCCTGCCGCCTTCACCCATCCAGCTATCCAGTCCGTCAGGCTGCTCGGCCAGAAAGCCGAGTCCAGCCTGAACCAGCGCGGCAGTCAGCTCGCTATCGCTGGCCGCCGGGCGCGCCAGTAACAGGTTATCGCGCAGCGTCTGGCTGAAAAGATGCACGCGCTGTGTTACCACGCTGATACGCTGCCGCAGGCTGCGCTCATCCCACTCTGAGAGCAGAATATCATTAAGACAGATATGACCCGCGGTGGCTTCCCGGCTGCGGGTGATAAGCGCCAGCAGGGTCGATTTGCCACAGCCGGTCGGGCCGAGCAGGGCAATACGTTCGCCCGGCTGCAGCCGCAGTGAAAAATGCTGTAATACCGGCTCCGGGCGTTGCGGATAGCTAAATGAGATGTCATCCAGTACCAGACGCATTTCCGGCCCTGCGTCCTGCATACGCGGCGGAAAATGGATGGCCGGCGGCTGGTCAATGATTTCCTGCACGCGCTGTGCGGCGCTGCTGACCTGCGCCAGCGGCAGAAACGCGCCGGCAACCGGTGCCAGCGCTTCAAACGCCGCCAGACCGCAAAACAGAAACAGCGCAATCGTTGCGCCCCCGACAGTGTCAGCTGAAACCCACAGCAGCAGCGTTACGGTCAGACCGGCTATCAGCAGCAGCAGGCTCTGTGCAAACGCCTGCAGGTGATGCTGCTGTTGCTGCGCGTGCTGCCACTGCCGCTCTTCACTGTCCAGCCGCTGACGCCAGGCCGTTGCCGCACCATAGATCTGCAGTTCAGCCTGTGCCATGAGCCAGCAGGCAAGCTGCAGGCGCCAGCTCGCCTGCGAACGGGCGATGCGCGCGCCGGCAGTCTGACCAAAATAGCAGAACGCGGCGGGCAGTATCAGCAGGGTCAGCAGCATGCTGCCCCCTAAAATCAGCGCCAGGGGCAGGTTGAGCAGGGACAGACCGCCGGTTACAACGATAATAACCACCGCTGCACCGGCCAGAGGCGAAATAACGCGCAGATAGAGATGGTCGAGCGTATCAACATCGCTGACAAAGCGGTTCAGCAGCTCGCCGTGGCGAAAGCGCGACAGCTGCTCAGGCGCCAGTGCCATCAGGCGCCTGAAAGTATATACACGCAGATGCTGCAGCACCCGAAAGGTGGCATCATGACTGACAAGACGCTCAAAATAACGCGCTGCGGTACGTATAATCGCGGCACCGCGCACGCCTGCTGCCGGCAGCATATAGTTGAAGGTGTAGAGCCCGGCCATACCTGCCAGCGAGGAGGCAGCAAGAAACCAGCCGGAGAGCGTAAGCAGGCTCACACTAGCCAGCAGGGTAAAGATAGCCAGCGCGATCCCTAATCCCAGGCGCCAGGGATGCTGCCGGAACAGACGCAAAAAAGGCATTAATGAACGCACAGTGAATCCTCCTGCTGACGTTGCCGTATCATCTCCTGCAGCAGCCCGGGCTGAGTGCTGAGCTGCTGCCAGCTTCCCTGCTGTACCAGTGCACCCTGCTGCATAACCCACACCGCATCCCACTGCGCCAGATCGTGCAGCTGATGCGTGATCATCAGCGTCGTCTGCTGCCGTGCCGCCTGGTTAAGCGCCTGCATAACATGGTATTCACTGGTACTATCCAGACCTGAACCGGGCTCATCCAGCAGCAGCAGTTTTGCCGGCTTCAGCAGCGCACGGGCAACCGCAATCCGCTGTGCCTGACCGACGGAAAGTCCGACCCCATCATCGCCGGTCGGCGTATCCAGCCCCAGCGGGAGGCCAGCCAGAAAGTCGCTCACGCCTGCCTGTGCCAATACAGCCTGCAGCCTGCTCTCATCAGCGGATTGCTCCGGCATCAGGTTATCGCGCAGCGTTCTTGCGGGCAGCTGTGGGTTTTGCCCCACCCAGGCAAGTTGTCGCTGCCAGCTTGCACGCTCGATATAGCGCAGATCCACGCCGTTAGCCCGTAGCGTCCCCTGCCAGGGCAGGAAACCAAGCAGCGCATTCATCAGCACGGTTTTACCTGCGCCACTTTCACCAACCAGTGCAATCCGGCAGCCTGCGTGCAAAGTGAAATTAAGCGGCTGCGTCAGCGCATGGCCGCTGGCACTCATCACCACCAGATTTTCTGCGGTCAGCGTCAGAGGGGCGTTTTCACACCATGGACGAACCGCCTCCGGTTGCGGAACGTCCGGCGACGCATGCAGGAACGTTTCCAGCGCATCTGCCGCGCCTGTCGCCTGCGCTTTAGCGTGATAAAAGGTGCCCAGATCGCGCAGCGGCTGGAAAAACTCCGGTGCAAGGATCAGCGCAAGAAAGCCGGCAAACAGCGTTACGCCGGTGCCGTAATGGCCGAAATCAAATTCGCCAAGGTAAGAGAAGCCAAAGTAGACGGCAACAACGGCAATGGCCAGCGAGGCAAAAAACTCCAGTACCGCTGAAGAGAGAAACGCGAGACGCAGCACTTCCATCGTCCGCTGACGAAAACTAGCGGTGCTGGCAGCAATAGCCTGTTCTTCAGCCGCCGCATGGTGGAACAAACGCAGCGTTTCGCGTCCGCGCAGACGGTCGTAAAAATCACCGCTCAGCCGCGATAGCGCGAGAAAGTTACGCCGGCTGGCATCCGCTGCACCCATGCCAACCAGCGCCATAAACAGCGGGATCAGCGGTGCGGTAACCAGCAGAATCAACCCTGCAGCCCAGTTGACGGGAAATATGGCAATCAGAATTGCACAGGGAATAACCACTGCCAGCGTCATTTGTGGCAGATAGCGTGCATAGTAATCCTGCATTTGCTCAATCTGTTCAAGCAGCAGCGTTGACCAGCTGCCCGCAGGTTTGCCCTGTATCCAGGCAGGCCCAAGCGCATCAAGACGATCAAGCAGTTGCCGCCGCAGCGCCCGCCGGATAGCAAGACCGGCGCGGAATCCCGCCATCTCCCGTCCATAGTTAAAACCGGCGCGCAACAGAAAGCAGAGCAGCAATAGCAGAAACTGAGCAACCAGCGCCGAACGGGGCTGATGAGACACGATGAGCTGGTGCAGTAGCGTAGCCATCAGCCACGCCTGCGCAATAAGGATGATTGCGGAGGCAAAACCGCATAGTGCAGCCAGCCGCAGGGCATTTGCGCCAGAAGCTCGCTGCTGCCGTAACCAGCTCAGCACTGTCTGTTGCCGTGATCTGTTCATACTGTCGTCTGCTCTTCTGAATCAGGGCGAAACCCGGATAAAGTATCAGGTTATTGCGATCGGCAGCACTTTAGCACGCTGTATATAAAAAAGGCGACCTGAACAGGTCGCCTTTATATAATTATGATCAGATTATTAACAACTTACCGATCGTTTTTAACCAGACCATCGAGATAGCGCTCTGCATCCAGCGCAGCCATACAGCCGGTGCCGGCTGATGTAATCGCCTGACGATAGGTATGATCCATGACATCACCTGCGGCAAAGACGCCCGGAATACTGGTTTGGGTCGCGTTACCGTGCAGGCCGGACTGTACTTTAATGTAGCCATTCTCCAGCGCCAGCTGGCCCTCGAAAATGGCGGTGTTTGGGCTATGACCAATCGCCACAAACAGGCCTGCTACCTCAAGTGATTCTGCAGGCTCACCGTTAGTTGCCAGCAGCTTCACGCCAGTCACACCCATCTGGTCACCGGTCACTTCTTCCAGCGTACGGTGCGTATGCAGCACAATATTGCCACTGCGCACTTTTTCCATCAGCCGGTCGATCAGAATCTTCTCTGCGCGGAAGGTGTCACGGCGGTGGATCAGGTGCACCTCAGACGCGATGTTGGCAAGGTACAGCGCCTCTTCAACAGCAGTATTGCCTCCGCCGATTACCGCAACTTTCTGGTTGCGATAGAAAAATCCGTCGCAGGTTGCACAGGCAGAGACGCCCCGGCCCTTAAACGCCTCTTCAGAAGGCAGACCCAGATAGCGTGCCGATGCGCCCGTCGCAATAATCAGAGCGTCCGCCGTATATTCGCCGCTGTCACCGGTCAGGCGAAAAGGGCGCTGCTGCAGATCAACGGTATGAATATGATCGAACAGGATTTCGGTATTGAATTTTTCGGCATGCGCATGCATACGCTCCATCAGCGACGGCCCGGTCAGGTCGTGCGGGTCGCCTGGCCAGTTTTCAACTTCGGTGGTCGTCGTAAGCTGGCCGCCCTTTTCCAGACCGGTAACCAGCACCGGATTCAGGTTAGCGCGTGCCGCATAAACTGCAGCGGTATAACCGGCTGGGCCTGAGCCCAGGATAAGCAGTTTGCTGTGTTTGGCCGTACTCATGCATTCCTCAGTGTGTTTCTGACAACAGTGATTTTGATTGTAGGGAAATTAGGACAGCAAAAAAAGCTTTGCACCATTTTGTTAGCAATTGCTGCAAGCGGCGTAGACGATGAAACGTATCTTTGCTGCAGCGTTGCGCTAAAAGAGTGCATTCTGAGTAAATAAATGACATCACTGCCCTGAAAATATCATTTAAAAACAGGGCTCCAGCACGGTATCTGGCATCTTGTACTGAATTTAGATGTTTTACTTTGACAATCGCCTGCGCATTTGCGAAAACATTGGAAGAAGCAGAGAGTCTCTGACGGTTCAGAATGGTAATTCATCACTGTTTTGCGCGGCGGCGTCAGAAAATCTCAGCCTGACATTGGTAATGACGCATGATGTGGACAGACAGCATGCGTCATACGGATGGTGCGTGACTGCACAGGCTTATGGTCTTCAATTCAGTAAGGCTCTGAAATACGCATTTTTCAGGGTGTGGCAGGCATAGGGAAGGAATTAAGAGAGACAATAATAATGGTAGACAATAAAAAGCGCCCCGGAAAAGATCTGGATCGTATCGACAGAAATATCCTGAATGAACTGCAAAAAGATGGCCGTATCTCCAATGTTGAGCTTTCCAAGCGCGTAGGCCTTTCGCCAACGCCATGCCTTGAGCGTGTTCGCCGTCTGGAGCGACAGGGCTTTATCCTGGGCTACACCGCGCAGCTCAACCCCCACTATCTTGATGCATCCCTGCTGGTGTTTGTTGAGATTACTCTGAATCGCGGTGCCCCTGACGTGTTTGAGCAATTTAACGCCGCAGTGCAAAAACTTGAGGAAACTCAAGAGTGTCACCTCGTTTCCGGTGACTTTGACTATCTGCTGAAAACCCGCGTGCCTGATATGTCTGCCTATCGCAAACTGCTGGGAGAAACCTTGCTGCGCCTGCCAGGCGTAAACGACACCCGTACCTATGTCGTGATGGAAGAGGTTAAACAGAGTAACCGGCTGGTCATTAAAACCCGCTAACGCAGGGAAGGTGCAAAGCGTGCAGGATTTAGGTACACTCCTGTGAATTCATACAGGACCAGCGTCGGGCTCTTCCGGCGCTGTTGCCTTCTTATTTTACAGGCACCTGGAGAGTTCTCTTGAGCCAGGAATACACAGAAGATAAAGATGTTTCGTTACAACCGCTGAGCAGTGGACGTCGTCTGCTCGAGGCGTTGCTCATCCTTGTAGCCCTGTTCGCCATCTATCTGATGGTGTCACTGGTGAGTTTTAACCCTTCCGATCCCAGCTGGTCTCAGACCGCATGGCATGAACCTATCCATAATATCGGGGGTAGCGTTGGCGCCTGGCTGGCAGATACTTTGCTGTTTATCTTTGGCGTGATGGCCTATGCCATTCCACCCGTTATCCTGGGCCTGTGCTGGATCACTTTTCGTCAGCGCGATCGGCAGGATTATATCGACTATTTTGCCGTTGGATTACGTCTGATAGGCGTGCTGGCGCTGGTGGTGACTACCTGCGGCCTGGCTGCGCTGAATGTGGATGATATCTGGTACTTCGCCTCAGGCGGTGTTATCGGCAGTCTGGTCAGCAATGCTATGGCGCCGTGGCTTCATGGTGCAACCGGCACGCTGACGCTGCTCTGTATCTGGGCTGCAGGTATCACGCTCTATACTGGCTGGTCATGGCTCGCTATCGCTGAAAAAATCGGGAGCGTGGTAATGGGCGTGCTGACGTTCGCCAGTAACCGCTCTCGTCATGACGATCGCTGGGAAGAAGATGAGTATGATGAGGACGCGGATGTTCCAGCGCGTCCGGCTGTAGCGCTTCAGGCTGCTGACGAAGAGGACGTGCTGCTGGCTGCGCCGCGAACGCCCGCGCCTGCACTTGCTGCTGAGCTGGCCAGTGAACCCCTGCTGGCCAAAGCGTCCAGCGCAACCGCTGCGGCACTTTCTGCAGTGAGTGAAGCTGCCCGTCAGGCGCCGCCCGCTCCGGCTCCTGTAGCAGAACCTGCACTGACGGCGGAGCCAGCAGTTACGCAGGCTGCCGTGCCGCAGCCGGTCACATCGCAACCAGTTGTGACCGCCACGCCAGCACCACAGACGCCACCCCTCTATCATTTTGAACTGCCGGAAGAGCCTGTCGCGTCACCTGCTGTACAGGATGAAGATGGCCCGCGTATGGGCGACTGGCAAAGTGCCGATCGCTTTTCTGCTGTTGCCCCTGCATTTACGGCCGCTGCGGCCACAGGTGCTGCCACTGCTGCCGTACAGCGTGCGGAAGAGTCGCTGTCGCCTGTTTTTGACATTGTGCCTGAGCGCGATCGTAACCCGCAGGTAAAGCAGGGTATTGGTCCGGAGCTGCCGCGACCCAACAAAGTTAAACTGCCGACCCGACGTGAACTTGCCTCTTATGGAATTAAACTGCCTTCACAGCGTATGGCAGAAGAGAAAGCGCGTGAAGAAGCAGAGCAGCAGCAGCCGGATGTGAGTGCCACGCTGCATCAGCCGCAGTATGAAGAAGACGCTGCGCTTCAGGAAGCGCAGTTGCGTGATGCATTTCAGTCACAGCAGCAGCAGCGCTATGGTGAAAGCTGGGAGTCGCATACTGAAGAGGATGATCAAGAGGCGCAGCATCAGGCGCAGCTGGCAAGCCAGTTTGCGGCACAGCAGCAGCAGCGCTACAGCGCGCCACAGGAAGAAAAAGCGCCGGTGTTCAATCTGGATACCTCGGCTGCTTTTGACTTCTCACCCATGAAAGATCTGGTTGATGATACGCCGAGCGAACCGCTGTTTACTATCGCGGCCACGCCGGAACCTGAAGCGCAGTGGCAGCAGCCAGCCGTACCGGCAGCAGAACCTGTGGCGCCGCGGCAGCAGCCAGTTGCACCAGCAGCGGAACCCGCTATTCAGTGGCAGCAGCCAGCTGTACCGGCCGCGGAACCGGCGGTGCAGCAGCAGCCAGTCGCACCGGCAGCGGAACCAGCGGTTCAATGGCAGCAGCCCGCCGTGCCGGTAGCGGAACCGGCTGTGCCCGCACAACCCGTTCCACCGCCTTCATACAGTGAAGCGGGCAGTACAGGATTTGCAGCAGAGCCAGAGCCTGCAGTCGCACCGGCTACTCCGGCGCAGGATAGTCTGTTTCACCCTTTCCTGGTGCGTCATGAACGACCACTGGAGAAACCTTCGACGCCGCTTCCGGTACTTGAGCTGCTGACAGCTCCGCCGGAAGAAGAAGAGCCCGTGGATATGTTTGCGCTGGAACAGACGGCGCGCCTGGTAGAAGCACGCCTGGCGGACTATCGGGTAAAAGCTGAAGTGGTAGGGATCTCTCCGGGCCCGGTGATTACCCGTTTTGAACTCGACCTGGCTCCGGGCGTTAAAGCAGCAAGGATCTCTAACCTCTCCCGCGATCTGGCGCGTTCGCTGTCAGCCGTGGCGGTGCGCGTGGTGGAGGTCATCCCCGGTAAACCTTATGTCGGGCTTGAGCTGCCGAACAAACATCGCCAGACAGTCTATCTGCGTGAAGTGCTGGATTGCGACAAATTCCGCGATAACCCCTCTCCTCTGTCAGTGGTGCTGGGTAAAGATATTTCCGGACAGCCTGTTGTTGCCGATCTGGCAAAAATGCCACACCTGCTGGTAGCCGGTACCACCGGTTCCGGTAAGTCGGTTGGCGTTAACACCATGATCATCAGCATGCTCTATAAAGCGACACCGGAAGAAGTGCGCTTTATTATGATCGACCCGAAAATGCTTGAGCTGTCAGTTTATGAAGGGATCCCACATCTGCTTACCGAGGTGGTAACCGACATGAAAGACGCGGCTAACGCGCTCCGCTGGAGCGTGGTAGAGATGGAGCGTCGCTACAAACTGATGTCTGCACTGGGCGTACGTAACCTTGCCGGTTATAACGAAAAAATCGAGCAGGCTGCGGCGATGGGCCGTCCGATTCCGGATCCGTTCTGGAAGCCGGGAGACAGCATGGACATGACACCGCCCGTGCTGGAGAAACTGCCTTACATCGTGGTGCTGGTAGATGAATTTGCCGACCTGATGATGGCCGTGGGTAAAAAGGTAGAAGAGCTGATAGCGCGTTTGGCGCAAAAAGCGCGTGCTGCCGGTATTCACCTGGTGCTGGCAACTCAGCGTCCGTCGGTTGACGTTATTACCGGTCTGATTAAAGCCAACATTCCTACCCGTATCGCTTTTACGGTATCAAGTAAAATTGACTCGCGTACTATTCTCGATCAGGGCGGCGCAGAATCGCTGCTGGGAATGGGTGATATGCTCTACATGCCGCCTAACTCCTCGATGCCGGTACGCGTGCATGGCGCATTCGTGCGCGATCAGGAAGTTCATGCTGTTGTGCAGGACTGGAAAGCGCGCGGACGCCCGCAGTATATTGACAGCATCACAGCGGGTGAGGAGAGCGAAGGCGGCGCAGGGGGTATGGATGGTGATGAAGAGCTCGATCCGCTATTCGATCAGGCAGTCTCCTTTGTGGTTGAGAAACGTCGTGCCTCTATCTCTGGCGTGCAGCGTCAGTTCCGCATCGGCTACAACCGTGCGGCACGTATCATTGAGCAGATGGAAGCACAGGGTATTGTTTCTGAGCCGGGCCATAACGGTAACCGCGAGGTGCTTTCACCGCCACCACATGAAATGTAACGCCGGCTGACAGCACTATTTTCCTCATGGGCCAGTTATTAACTGGCCCATTGTTTATCTGTTGCGCAATCTCCATATCTTTGGGACCTTTCGGCTTTTTCTTCTGTCGAAGAGACAATACGGCAACTACGTTTAATAGCAGTGAGTATCAGGAACAGTGAATAAGGAATCGAATCAGATGAAATTACGCGTTATTGCCTGTGGCCTGCTGGCCGGTTTTGTTTCAGCATCTGCACTGGCAGATGCCTCTGGCGATCTGCAGCAGCGCCTGAACAAAGTAAACAGCTTCCATGCCAGTTTTAGCCAGAAAGTGACCGACGGCAGCGGCGCTAATGTTCAGGATGGTGAAGGGGAGTTATGGGTTAAGCGTCCCAGCCTGTTTAACTGGCATATGACGGCACCAGATGAGAGCGTTATTGTCTCTGACGGTAAAAACCTGTGGTTCTATAACCCGTTTGTCGAACAGGCCAGCGTCAGCCTGTTGCAGAATGCCACCAGCAATACGCCCTTTATGCTTATCGCGCGCAATCAGCCCAGCGACTGGCAGCAGTACAATATCAAACAGCAGGGGGACAGCTTTGAGCTGACGCCAAAAAACAGCGACGGCAATCTGAAGCAGTTCACCATCAACGTCTCATCATCGGGCACCATCAATCAGTTCAGCGCGATTGAGCAGGATGGCCAGCGCAGCAGCTACCAGCTGAAGAGCCAGAAAAATGGTGCCATCAGTCCCGATAAATTTACCTTTACGCCACCAAAAGGGGTAACGGTAGACGACCAGCGTCAGTGAGGTTGAGTTGAGTAATCTCTCTCTGGATTTTGCCCCTTCAAATGCGTTTAAACCGCTGGCCGCCAGAATGCGGCCCGCCACGCTTCAGCAGTATACCGGCCAGCAGCATCTGCTCGCCCTGGGTAAACCGCTGCCGCGGGCGATTGAAGCCGGACAGCTGCACTCAATGATCCTGTGGGGCCCGCCGGGCACCGGAAAAACCACGCTGGCGGAGATCATCGCGCACTACGGCAACGCTGATGTGGAACGCATTTCAGCGGTGACGTCAGGCGTAAAGGATATTCGTGAAGCGATTGAACGTGCCCGGCAAAACCGCCATGCCGGTCGGCGTACTATCCTGTTTGTGGATGAGGTCCATCGCTTTAACAAAAGCCAGCAGGATGCCTTTCTGCCGCACATTGAAGACGGCACCATTACGTTTATTGGCGCGACTACGGAAAATCCTTCGTTTGAACTCAATTCTGCGCTGCTGTCGCGCGCGCGCGTTTATCTGCTCAAATCACTGACCACAGAAGATATTGAGCAGGTGCTGACGCAGGCGATGGAGGATAACACCCGTGGTTATGGCGACAGCGACATTGTGCTGCCTGATGCCACTCGCCGGATGATCGCCGAATTGGTAAGCGGTGATGCACGCCGGGCGCTTAATACGCTGGAAATGATGGCGGATATGGCAGATGTTAACGCAGAGGGTAAACGGGAGCTGACGCCGCAGTTGCTCACTGAAGTCGCCGGCGAGCGCGCGGCGCGCTTTGATAATCAGGGCGATCGCTTTTACGATCTTATCTCGGCGCTGCACAAATCGGTGCGCGGCTCTGCGCCCGACGCGGCGCTCTACTGGTATGCCAGAATCATAACCGCAGGCGGGGATCCGCTCTACGTCGCACGGCGCCTGCTGGCTATCGCCTCGGAAGATGTCGGCAATGCCGATCCGCGTGCAATGCAGGTAGCCATCTCAGCCTGGGACTGCTTTACGCGCGTCGGGCCGGCAGAAGGCGAGCGCGCGATTGCGCAGGCGATTGTCTATCTGGCGTGTGCGCCGAAAAGCAACGCAGTGTACACGGCTTTCAAAGCGGCGCTGCGCGATGCGCGCGAGCATCCAGACTATGATGTGCCGGACCATCTGCGTAATGCGCCGACAAAACTGATGAAAGAGATGGGGCTGGGCAAAAGCTATCGCTATGCGCATGACGAGCCCAACGCTTATGCGGCCGGCGAAGTCTTTTTTCCGCCGGAAATGCGCGACGTCCGTTATTACCATCCTGTGCCGCGCGGACTGGAAGGGAAGATCGGTGAAAAACTCGCCTGGCTGGCTGAGCAGGATCAAAATAGCCCGATAAAACGCTACCGCTGATAAACGCGTTACGGTAAGGTGAGCAAGGAATTCATTGCATTCCAGTGGGATGCAACCCCTCTTTTTTTCAATTAACCTTTTATTACACAGGATAAGCATGCTCGATCCCAATCTGCTGCGTAACGAGCCAGACGCAGTCGCAGAAAAACTGGCACGCCGGGGATTTAAACTGGATGTGGATACGCTGCGCTCCTTAGAAGAGCGTCGTAAAGTACTGCAGGTAGAGACAGAAAATCTGCAGGCTGAGCGTAATGCCCGATCCAAATCCATCGGTCAGGCAAAAGCCCGTGGGGAAGATATCGAGCCGCTGCGTCAGGAAGTGAATACGCTGGGTGAACGTCTGGATGCGGCTAAAGCTGAACTGGATGTGCTGCAAAATGCGATCCGCGATTTTGCGCTGGCGCTGCCAAACCTCCCGGCTGATGACGTTCCTCTGGGTAAAGATGACAGTGAGAACCTGGAAATCAGTCGCTGGGGGGAACCGCGCCAGTTTGACTTCCCGGTTAAAGATCACGTGGAGCTGGGTGAATCGGTCAGGGGGCTGGATTTTGCCGCCGCCGTTAAACTGACCGGTTCCCGCTTTATCGTAATGCAGGGGCAGATTGCCCGCCTGCATCGCGCCCTGAGTCAGTTTATGATCGATCTGCACACGCAGGAGCACGGCTACCTGGAAACCTATGTGCCGTATCTGGTTAACCACGATACGCTGTATGGCACCGGGCAGCTGCCAAAATTTGGCGAAGACCTGTTTCACACCAAACCGCTGGGTGAAGAGGCGGGCAGCAGTAACTATGCGCTGATCCCTACCGCTGAAGTGCCGCTGACTAATCTGGTGCGTGATGAAATCGTCGAAGAAGAGAGTCTGCCAATCAGACTGACGGCGCATACGCCATGTTTCCGCTCTGAGGCAGGTTCGTACGGGCGCGATACGCGCGGGCTGATCCGTATGCACCAGTTCGACAAAGTTGAGATGGTGCAGATCGTTGCGCCGGAAACCTCTATGGATGCACTTGAAGCGCTGACCGGACATGCGGAGAAAGTGCTGCAACTGCTTAATCTTCCCTACCGTAAAGTGCTGCTCTGCACCGGTGATATGGGCTTTGGCGCAGTGAAAACCTACGATCTCGAAGTCTGGCTGCCGGCGCAGGATACCTACCGTGAAATCTCCTCCTGCTCCAACATGTGGGATTTCCAGGCGCGTCGTATGCAGGCACGCTGCCGCAGCAAAAGTGATAAAAAGCCGCGCCTGCTGCATACGCTGAACGGATCGGGGCTGGCGGTAGGTCGTACGCTGGTTGCAGTACTGGAAAACTATCAGCAGGCCGATGGCCGGATTGCCGTCCCGGACGTGCTGCGTCCTTATATGGGCGGTCTGGAGTATATTGGCTGATCGTACCCTGATTAAAGAACCCGGCGCTGGCCGGGTTTTTTTATGGGCAATATCGTTCGCAGCAATGCCTTTTCCCTGCAAAGTTATCACAAATAAACGTTATCGAAGAACGCCGGCAGTTAAGCGCTAAAAATCTGTAAATTCATAGTGATAGATTTTAATCCGGCTTTGTTTATTATGCTTCTAACCGCCTGAAGATAAAAAAAATAAATTGTTCAGCAGCAAATTGTGCGGTGCCTTTTTTCTCTTCGTTGACTTTCCGTTTTCCAGTGGCAAACTGCGCGCAATTCTCGCTTCTTTCCATTGGTTTTATCCTTATGCTTACCTGGTCGCGCCCCGTCCTGCTGCTGCTCTGCGGCTTAATGCTGATGACGGTTTCTATCGCTGTGCTTAATACGCTGGTGCCGCTCTGGCTTGCTCATGAGCAGCTGCCTACCTGGCAGGTAGGCATGGCGAGTTCCGCCTATTACACCGGCAATCTGGCGGGCACGCTGCTGGCTGGCTGGCTGATTGCGCGCTACGGTTTTAATCGTTGCTTTTATTTTGCCAGCGTGCTGTTTGCTCTGGCGACGATGGGAATGGTGCTGCTGGAAGGGTTCTCCAGCTGGACGCTGCTGCGCTTCAGCGCTGGCGTAGGCTGTGCGCTGATCTGGGTGGTAGTGGAAAGCGCGCTGCTCTGCAGCGGTACGGTGCGTAACCGCGGTCAGCTGCTGGCTGCCTATATGATTGTCTATTATCTTGGTACGGTGGCCGGGCAGCTGCTGGTCAGCAGCGTCTCCACTGAACTGCTGCACGTTATCCCCTGGGTGACGGCGCTGATTGTCTGCGCGATACTGCCACTGCTTTTTGTACAGGTGAGTATGGTAGCGGAGAGCGAAGAGGCCTCCACCACCCGCATCTGGAGCATGCTGCGCCGCCGCAGTTCACGCCTCGGGATCAACGGCTGCATTATTTCCGGCATTGTACTGGGATCACTCTATGGTCTGATGCCGCTCTATCTGTCGCATCGCGGTATGAGCGATGCTTCAGTAGGCTACTGGATGGCGCTGCTGGTGAGTTCCGGTATTATCGGACAGTGGCCTGTCGGGCGTCTGGCCGATCGCTTTGGCCGTCTGATGGTCCTGCGCGTGCAGGTGTTTGTTGTGATCCTCGGCGCCATGGCGATGCTGGGTGATACGGCAATGGCGCCGGCGCTGTTTGTGCTGGGGCTGGCAGGCTTTACGCTCTACCCGGTTGCTATGTCATGGGCCTGTGAGACCGTTGCACACCACGAACTGGTGGCGATGAATCAGGCGCTGCTGTTCAGTTATACCGTAGGCAGCCTGGTGGGACCGGCAATGACCTCAATGCTGATGCAGCATTACTCTGACCAGCTGCTGTTTGTAATGATCGCTGCGGTGGCGCTGGTCTATCTGGTAATGCTGCTGCGCAAAGCCGATCATCATGCGACGCCGGTGGCGCACGCCTGACAGGTTCAAACATCAGAGAGAGCATGCCGCTCTCTCTGGTTTTTAATACATGACGTTGTGGCCGTAGCCCGCCAGAATTCCTTTGATGCGCTCCATCGTCTCTTTTGCTGGCGGCCTGACGCCCTCCAGCTGATACGTTTCCCCCATAGCCTGCCATTTATGCTTGCCCAGCTCGTGATAGGGAAGCAGCTCTATTTTTTCCACATTCTGCATCTCCGCAGTAAACCGGCCGAGCCGGTGCGCGGAGTCATCGTCATCTGAATAGCCCGGCACCACCACATAGCGGATCCAGGTGCGTTTATTGATTTTCTGCAGATAGCGGGCAAAATCGAGCGTGCGATGATTAGAAACGCCGGCCAGAATTTCATGGATCTCATCATTAATCTGTTTCAGATCCAGCATCACCAGGTCGGTTACCTCCAGCAGCTCATCGATTACCGGCTCATAGCGCCGCACAAAACCGTTGGTATCGAGGCAGGTGTGAATGCCCGCCTGTTTACAGGCGCGGAACCAGTCACGCACAAACTCCGCCTGCAGGATCGCCTCGCCGCCGGAGGCAGTTACCCCTCCGCCGGACGCCGTTATAAAATGACGGTAGGCAAGCACATCCTGCATCAGCTCATCAACCGTCACCGTTTTGCCGCCGTGGGTATCCCAGGTGTCGCGGTTATGGCAGTAGAGACAGCGCATCAGGCAGCCCTGGAAAAATGTGATGAAACGAATGCCGGGACCGTCAACGGTTCCGCAGGATTCAATAGAGTGAATACGACCGACAGCAGACATAGCGATGGTTCTCCGGATTAGCCTGTTTCAGGCAACGCAATCTTTGTTGCGCTCAGCAGGGAAGTCAGTTTTGCCAGCGTGCCCGCGTCAGCACGCTGCCAAAACGGACTCTGAAACAGGGCCCCCTCAGGGAGCCCTGTTTATCATCAGAGTGAGGCAGTAAAGGTGCGGGTGATCACATCCTGCTGCTGCTCACGGGTCAGCGAATTGAAGCGCACTGCATAACCCGAAACGCGTATGGTGAGCTGCGGATAATTTTCCGGATGCGCCATCGCGTCCAGCAGCATATCGCGATTCATGACGTTGACATTCAGATGCTGGCCGCCTTCCAGGTCCGCTTCATGATGGAAATAACCATCCATCAGGCCCGCAAGGTTTGATTTCCGCACCTCATCATCTTTGCCGAGCGCATTGGGCACGATGGAGAAGGTGTAGGAGATGCCATCTTTTGCATAGGCAAACGGCAATTTAGCCACTGAGGTCAGCGAGGCTACGGCCCCTTTCTGATCGCGTCCGTGCATCGGATTGGCACCCGGGCCGAACGGCGCACCGGCGCGGCGACCATCCGGAGTATTACCGGTCTTTTTGCCATATACCACGTTTGAGGTAATGGTCAGCACGGACTGGGTTGGCACGGCGTTGCGATAGGTCCGGAGCTGCTGAATCTTTTTCATAAAGCGTTCAACCAGATCGCAGGCCAGATCGTCGACGCGCGGGTCATTATTACCGAACTGCGGATAATCGCCCTCAATGTCAAAGTCGGTGGCCAGCCCGTCAGCATCACGTATGGGTTTCACCCGGGCATACTTGATGGCAGAGAGAGAGTCCGCTGCCACTGAGAGCCCGGCAATCCCGCATGCCATGGTGCGATAAACGTCGCGATCGTGCAGCGCCATCAGCGCAGCTTCATAGCTATATTTATCGTGCATATAGTGGATGATGTTCAGCGCGGTGACATACTGCTGCGCCAGCCAGTCCATAAAGTGATCCATGCGTGCCATGACTGTCTCAAAGTCGAGCACTTCATCGGTAATAGGCGCCTCTTTTGGCCCGACCTGCATTTTGAGTTTTTCATCCATCCCGCCATTGATGGCGTACAGCAGCGTTTTGGCCAGGTTGGCACGCGCGCCGAAGAACTGCATCTGTTTGCCGACAATCATCGGACTGACGCAGCAGGCGATAGCGTAGTCGTCATTATCAAAGTCAGGACGCATCAGGTCATCATTTTCATACTGCAGTGACGAGGTATCGATGGAGACTTTAGCCGCATATTTTTTAAAGTTGAGCGGCAGCTTTTCGGACCAGAGAATGGTCATGTTAGGCTCAGGGGAGGGGCCCATGGTATAGAGCGTATTCAGGAAGCGGAACGTGGTTTTTGTCACCAGCGTGCGTCCGTCGACGCCCATTCCGGCGAGTGATTCCGTCGCCCAGATAGGATCGCCTGAGAACAGCTCGTCATATTCCGGCGTGCGCAGGAAACGCACCATGCGCAGTTTCATGACCAGATGGTCAATCAGCTCCTGCGCCTGCTCTTCAGTGAGCCTGCCAGCCTGCATATCGCGTTCAATATAAATATCCAGGAAAGTAGATACGCGACCAAATGACATTGCGGCGCCGTTTTGCGATTTTACGGCCGCCAGATAACCAAAATAGGTCCACTGTACCGCTTCCTGCGCGGTGGTGGCCGGCAGAGAGATATCACAGCCATATTTTGCCGCCATCGCTTTGATCTGGCCCAGCGCACGGTGCTGTTCAGCGATCTCTTCGCGCAGGCGAATGGTGGCTTCCAGATCCACGCCGTTTTCCATATCGTGCTGCAGCGACGTGAACTGTGCGACTTTGTCCTGCATCAGATAGTCAATGCCGTAGAGCGCAACGCGACGGTAATCACCAATAATACGACCACGGCCGTAGGCGTCAGGCAGCCCGGTCAGTACGCCTGATTTACGGCAGCGCAGAATATCCGGCGTATAGACGTCAAATACGCCCTGGTTATGGGTTTTACGATAATCCGTAAAGATTTTTTTTAGCGCCGGATCGAGCTCGCGTCCATAGACTTTACAGGAGCCTTCCACCATTTTGATGCCGCCAAACGGAATAATGGCGCGTTTCAGTGGCGCGTCAGTCTGCAGACCAACGATAGTTTCCAGAGATTTGTCGATATAGCCTGCATCATGCGAGGTAATGGTGGAGGCCAGATCGGTATCAAAATCTACCGGCGCATGCGTACGGTTCTCGATTTTGATCCCTTCCAGTACGCGGTTCCACAGTGCCGTTGTCGCGGGGGTGGCACCGGCGAGAAACGATTCGTCGCCTTCATACGGCGTATAGTTATTCTGGATAAAGTCGCGTACGTTAACGCAGCTTTGCCACTCCCCGGCCTTGAATCCTTCCCAGGCTGTTGCCATTTTTTCATTCAGTTCGGACATGATATACCTGCCTTGTTTAAGGAGACTCTCTTGCCGGACGCATTGCTGCCCCCGGACACAATTACGCTGCCGGCGCAGAACCGCGCAGATAGATAACCCAGTAAGTCAATCCAACCAGTACACCGCCGCCGATAATATTGCCGAGCGTGACCGGGATCAGATTGTTGAAAATGAAATCGCTGAAATTGAGTGCCGGAAATTGAGCGGCAGTGGTACCGGTCAGCTGCCAGAACTCCGGTGCGGCAAAATCGCGGATCAGGATGGCCATCGGGATCAGAAACATATTGGCGATGCTGTGTTCAAAGCCGCTGGCAACAAACATCGCCACCGGCAGAATCATGGCAATCATCTTGTCAGTCAGGCTGCGTCCGGAATAGCTCATCCAGACGGCCAGACAGACCAGCAGATTAGCCAGCGTGCCTAGTGCTACGGCCTCTGCAAAGCTGTGATGCATCTTGTGATCGGCGGTTTGCAGCAGATTAAGTCCCCACGCACCCCCAGCCACCATATGCTCACCGGCCAGCCAGATCAGCATGACGAAAAAGAGCGCGCCGCACAGGTTGCCGACGTAGACATTCAGCCAGTGGCGGGCCAGCTGCAGCCAGCTGATACGCCCGCTGGCTTTGGCCACGACAATAAGAACAGTTGAGGTAAAGAGATCGGCACCGCATACCACCACCAGCATCAGACCCAGCGAAAAGCAGATGCCCCCTATGAGTCTGGCCACGCCCCACGGCAGCAGTGTGCTGCCAGTGGTCGCGGTGATATAGAACACAAAGGCGATCGAGATAAAGACGCCGGCGGTAATGGCAAGGAAAAAGGTCGTAAGGGGATGTTTAGTTGCTTTATAGACGCCCGCCTCTTCAGCAACTTTAGCCATTGCCGCAGGCAATAAAGCATTAAAGGGGTTGTCAGCTTTCACGCTTACGCTCTCCGTAACAGGTCTGAGGAGATGCTAACAAAGCCGGTAAGCAGCGGACTTGATATGGATCATCTTTAGTCAGGAGAAGAAAGAGGGAATAGCATTAAATTCATTCAAGTTATTGAATTTAAATAAATAAAATAATTTTAAAATATGCAGATTTATTTTAATGGCAGGTGTAACGCGGTAAAAAAACAGGTACAGCCGTCTGGCCATACCTGTTTCACTGGCGTCAGTAAACAACGCCCACGCAGTGCTTACACCGCGGACCAGTAGCGGCGTTTTGCTGCCTGCAGTTTTTCATACGCCGCCAGCAGCGCCTGATGAGCAGGTAGCGCATGCAGATCTTCATCGATGGCCTGCAGACCATAAAATGGCGCTTCACCGCTAAGGGCAGCAGACGCGGCGTCAACCGCCGCCTGACCATACATCCGGACAAACGCACGATGATACTGCACCGGTTCGCGCTCATCTTCCATAGCCAGCAGCAGCAGCGTCTGCAGACAGCGATAATAATTAGCACGCTCTGCGCTGAAAATTGACTGGTTGAACTCCATGGTCCACTCCGTCCAGATCAGCGCCTGATCGAGATCGCCTCCCGCCAGCGCCAGCATCGCTTTCAGCTCGCCGATACGCAGTGTATACCAGCCATTATCTTTGCCGGTTGCAAGACCCAGCAGCTCACGCACGCGGGTGAAGTCATCATGGCCCTCTTCATCCAGCTGTTCAATGAGCGCCAGATAGGCCTCAGGCTGCCACTCGCTGGCCGGCAGTGCCAGCAGCGTTTCACGCAGTGAAGCGCCCATATTGTTATTAGCCAGCAGCAGATCTTCCGCCGGATAGATGTCGGACATACCCGGTACGATAATGCGGCAGGCATACACGCCCAGATGTTCATAATCTGCGATATAAACTTCTTTATCTTCTGCAGCAAAGATGGCCATCAGCGTAGCGAACTCTTCCTGGGTCGTGCCGGCAAAGCTCCAGTCCACAAACGGATAGTCTGCTTCATCTTTAAACATATCCCAGGAGATCAGACCGCTGGAATCGATAAAGTGTGTCTCCAGGTTTGCATGCTCAGCCACTTCTTCATCGTCAAAGGTCGGCGGCGTAAAGACATCCAGATCTTTAAGACCCCGGCCCTGCAGAAGTTCAGTAACGGTGCGTTCCAGCGCCACGCCAAAGTCAGGATGGGCACCAAATGAGGCAAAGCAGGTACCATTGGCCGGGTTGAACAGCACTACGCAGATAACCGGATAGTTGCCGCCCAGGGAGGCGTCGTAAGCGAAGATAGGAAAGCCTTCCGCTTCCAGTCGCCCGATAGCTTCAATTACATCGGGATAACGCTGCATCACCTCAGCCGGAATTTCAGGCAGGCTGATGGATTCAGCGATAATACGGTTTTTAATATGACGCTCAAAAACCTCAGACAGCCCCTGTACGCGTGCTTCATTCGCGGTATTGCCTGCGGACATGCCGTTAGAGACATAAAGGTTGCCGATAATATTCATCGGGATATACACAGTCTGCTGATCGGACTGACGCGTGAACGGCAGGCCACAAATGCCGCGCGCGGTATTGCCGGACTGCAGATCGATTAAATCCGCCGCGCTCAGGCTGGCGTCTGGATCGTAAAACTGATGCAGGCGTGCATCAAGAATGCCTTCAGGCAGGCTTTCGTCATCCGGCAGTGCAAACCACTTCTCATTCGGATAGTGAACAAAATCGCCGTTCGCGATGGTTTTACCCAGCCAGAAATCCGCAAAAAAGTAGTTGGTTGAGAGGCGTTCAAAATATTCACCCAGCGCTGAAGCCAGTGCCGCTTTTTTACTGGCACCCTTGCCGTTGGTAAAGCAGAGCGGGCAATCGCGATCGCGAATATGTACGGACCAGACGTGCGGAACCGGATTCAGCCATGAAGCCTCTTCAATATTAAAACCCAGATCCTGCAGTTTTTGCTGGAAGCGGGCGATGGAGTCTTCCAGCGCGGCATCTTTTCCTGGAATAAACGTTTGCGTCATAGTGGCGCTCTCTCAAGTCGATAAGGTGGGCGTAAAGCGCGCAATAATACGGGTTTTACCGCAGTGGCGCTATCATCCCCGGCATTTTCTCCCGGCGTAACGCCGACAGAGCCAACAGCCGGCCACGGCCGGGCAGGCCTGGTGCAGCCCGCCTCACAATATCCCGCAGTGCGTTACATTTGTAATATAAGCTGCGGCCAGGTGTGCCTCAGAAATGTGATCGCGGCCGGATAAATGATTGCAGCCGCCCGGAGGCAATGATAAAACCGGAGAGAGATTCATAACCGTTCAAGCAGAGAGTGGTGAGGGGACATGACGCAGGTTTACAATTTTAGCTCCGGCCCGGCAATGCTGCCGGTGGAAGTACTTCGTCGCGCAGAGCAGGAGCTGACCAACTGGCATGGTTTAGGCACGTCAGTGATGGAGATTAGCCACCGCAGTAAAGAGTTTATGGCCGTGGCAGAAGCGGCGGAACAGGATTTTCGCGATCTGCTTAAAATCCCGGCCAATTACAAAGTTTTATTCTGTCATGGTGGTGCCCGTGCGCAGTTCGCGGCGATCCCGGGGAACCTGCTGGGTGAGGCGACAACGGCTGATTACATCGATGGCGGTTACTGGGCACACAGTGCAATTAAAGAAGCAGAAAAATATTGCACGCCAAACGCGATTGATATCAAAACCACGCTGGACGGCAAGCGCGCGCTGCTGCCTATGCGCGACTGGCAGCTAAGCGACAATGCCGCTTATGTGCATTTCTGTCCTAATGAAACCATTGATGGTCTGGCGATTGATGAAGAGCCCGATTTCGGCAATAAAACCGTGGTGGCCGATCTATCTTCTACCATTCTCTCCCGGCCTATCGATGTCAGCCGCTATGGTCTGATTTATGCCGGTGCGCAGAAAAATATTGGCCCGGCGGGGCTGACGCTGGTTGTAGTACGTGAGGATCTGCTGGGCAAAGCCCAGCGCTACGTACCTTCTATTCTTGACTACAGCGTGCTGGCAGAAAACGACTCAATGTTTAATACGCCGCCTACTTTCGCCTGGTATCTTTCTGGTCTGGTCTTCAAATGGCTGAAAGAGAAAGGCGGCATCAGTGAGATGGATAAGCTGAATCAGGCAAAAGCTGAACTGCTCTATGGCACCATTGATAACAGCAGTTTTTATCGTAATGAGGTTGCCAGCGCAAACCGCTCACGTATGAATGTTCCGTTCCAGCTGGCAGATGACTCACTGGATAAGTTATTCCTGGAAGAGTCGCTGAAGGCAGGTTTGCATGCGCTGAAGGGCCACCGTGTTGTGGGCGGTATGCGTGCATCTATCTACAACGCCATGCCGCTGGAAGGCGTTAAAGCGCTGACCGAATTTATGACAGAGTTCGAGCGTCGTCACGGCTGATCTGTGTTTCACGCCAGCTTGTCTGGTATCAGACCCCGTCAACAGACGGGGTTTCGTATTTTTGGAGATTTCGTTTCACATGCAGGACTCCCTGACTCTTCAACCGATTGCCCGCATCGACGGCACGGTCAACCTGCCGGGTTCAAAAAGCGTTTCAAACCGTGCACTGCTGCTGGCCGCGCTGGCTAACGGCACGACGCGCCTGACTAACCTGCTTGACAGCGATGATGTAAAACATATGCTCACTGCGCTGCAGGCGCTGGGCGTTAGCTACACGCTTTCCGCTGACCGCACCGTATGCGAAGTTACAGGCAACGGTGGCGCCCTTCATGCGGAGCAGCCGCTGGAACTGTTTCTTGGTAATGCGGGCACCGCAATGCGCCCGCTGGCTGCTGCACTCTGCCTGGGCGACCACGCCGTGGTGTTAACCGGTGAGCCGCGCATGAAAGAGCGTCCTATCGGTCACCTGGTCGATGCGCTGCGTCAGGGTGGGGCCAGTATTGATTATCTGGAACAGCGTGATTATCCGCCGCTGCGCCTGAACGGTGGTTTCACCGGCGGTGACGTCAGCGTTGATGGCAGCGTATCCAGCCAGTTTCTGACTGCGCTGCTGATGACTGCGCCGCTGGCGCAGCAGGATACCTGTATCACGATCGCAGGCGATCTGGTTTCTAAACCTTATATTGATATCACGCTGCATCTGATGCGCTGCTTTGGCGTAGAAGTTGAAAACCAGCATTATCAGCGGTTTATTGTTAAAGGTCAGCAGCAGTATCAGTCACCGGGCGAATACCTGGTGGAAGGGGACGCCTCTTCAGCTTCCTATTTCCTCGCTGCAGCGGCCATTCGCGGCGGCACCGTACGGGTTACCGGCATTGGCCGTAATAGCGTGCAGGGCGATATCCGCTTTGCTGACGTACTGGAAAAAATGGGCGCGGTGATCGAGTGGGGGGATAACTACATCGCCTGTACACGCGGTGAACTGAACGCCATCGACATGGACATGAACCATATCCCGGACGCAGCGATGACTATCGCAACGACGGCGCTGTTTGCACAGGGCACTACGCTGATGCGTAATATTTACAACTGGCGCGTGAAAGAAACCGATCGTCTGGCGGCCATGGCAACTGAACTACGTAAAGTGGGCGCAGAAGTCGAAGAGGGCCACGATTTTATCCGGATTACGCCACCTGCGCAGCTGCAGCACGCAGATATCGGCACCTATAACGATCACCGTATGGCGATGTGCTTTTCTCTGGTTGCACTGTCCGATACGCCGGTAACGATCCTCGATCCAGGCTGTACAGCCAAAACCTTCCCGGACTATTTCCGGCAGCTGGCAAAAGTCAGCCACGCTTCCTGATAGCCCGATCCGGCGTATGTGCGCCGGATCGCTTTGCACTCCACTGGTCTTTCTGCACAGAAAATCATCTGAAAAAGCGCAAACTGTCACCGTTGTCGACGTGCAGGGGTAACTAACCGGCTGCAGGCAGCGTATACTACTGCGCAATTCAGACAGTCCCTGGACTGTTAATAAGCAGGCTGTAACAGGAGAGAACAATGACGGTAATCGCCCCGGTAATTACTATCGATGGCCCAAGCGGCGCAGGGAAAGGGACGTTATGCAAAGCGATGGCAGAGTCATTGCGGTGGCATCTGCTCGACTCTGGCGCGATCTACCGCGTGCTGGCGCTCGCCGCGCTGCATCACCAGGTGGATATTGAATCGGAAGAGGCGCTGGTGCCGATGGCCGCCCATCTTGACGTTCGTTTTCTTTCGGCTGACGGCGAAATGCAGGTGGTGCTGGAAGGTGAGGATGTGACCAGCGAGATCCGCACGCAGGAGGTAAGCAATACCGCTTCACGTGTTGCAGCCTTCCCGCGCGTGCGCGAAGCGCTGCTGCGTCGCCAGCGCGCTTTTCGTGAAGAGCCTGGCCTGATTGCCGACGGGCGCGATATGGGCACGGTGGTTTTTCCCGATGCGCCAGTGAAGATTTTCCTTGATGCCAGCCCGGAAGAACGCGCTCAGCGACGTATGCTGCAGTTGCAGAAAAGCGGCATTGATGTTAACTTTGAGCGCCTTTTATCCGAGATAAAGGAACGCGACGACCGCGATCGTAATCGCGCTATCGCCCCTTTGGTGCCTGCCGCTGATGCTCTGGTGCTGGATTCAACCAGCATGTCGATTGAGCAGGTGATTGAGCAGGCACTTGATTACGCCCGGCAAAAACTGGGTGTATAATCTTTCGGTGACAGAATTGCTGTAACCCTGTACCACGGAACCGGTGCCGGGCATGTGAAACAACCCCATCCGACAGTGACGTCAGGTGGACGTTAAATTGAAGAATCCTAAGATTATCAATATGACTGAATCTTTTGCTCAACTCTTTGAAGAGTCCCTGAAAGAAATCGAAACCCGTCCGGGTTCCATTGTTCGTGGCGTTGTTGTCTCTATCGACAAAGACGTCGTGCTGGTTGATGCGGGTCTGAAATCTGAATCTGCAATTCCTGCAGAGCAGTTCAAGAACGCAGCTGGCGAACTGGAAATCCAGGTGGGCGACGAAGTTGACGTTGCTCTGGACGCAGTAGAAGACGGCTTCGGTGAAACCCTGCTGTCCCGTGAGAAAGCTAAACGTCATGAAGCTTGGATCACGCTGGAAAAAGCTTACGAAGACGCTGAAACTGTTACCGGTGTTATCAACGGCAAAGTTAAAGGTGGCTTCACAGTTGAGCTGAACGGTATTCGTGCGTTCCTGCCAGGTTCACTGGTTGACGTGCGTCCGGTTCGCGATACTCTGCATCTGGAAGGCAAAGAGCTTGAATTCAAAGTAATCAAGCTTGATCAGAAACGTAACAACGTCGTGGTTTCACGTCGTGCTGTTATCGAATCTGAAAACAGCGCTGAGCGCGATCAGCTGCTGGAAAACCTGCAGGAAGGCATGGAAGTCAAAGGTATCGTTAAGAACCTCACTGACTACGGCGCATTCGTTGACCTGGGTGGCGTTGACGGCCTGCTGCACATCACTGACATGGCATGGAAACGCGTTAAGCATCCAAGCGAAATTGTCAACGTGGGCGACGAAATCACTGTTAAAGTGCTGAAGTTCGACCGCGAGCGTACCCGCGTATCTCTGGGCCTGAAACAGCTGGGCGAAGATCCATGGGTTGCTATCGCTAAGCGCTATCCGGAAGGCACTCGCCTGACCGGTCGTGTAACCAACCTGACTGATTACGGCTGCTTCGTAGAAATCGAAGAAGGCGTTGAAGGTCTGGTACACGTTTCTGAAATGGACTGGACCAACAAGAACATTCACCCATCTAAAGTTGTTAACGTGGGCGATGTTGTTGAAGTTATGGTTCTGGACATCGACGAAGAGCGTCGTCGTATCTCCCTGGGTCTGAAGCAGTGCAAATCTAACCCATGGCAGCAGTTCGCAGAGACCCACAACAAAGGCGATCGCGTTGAAGGTAAAATCAAGTCAATCACTGACTTCGGTATCTTCATCGGCCTGGACGGTGGCATCGACGGTCTGGTTCACCTGTCTGACATCTCCTGGAACGCTACCGGCGAAGAAGCCGTACGCGAGTACAAGAAAGGCGACGAAATCGCTGCCGTTGTACTGCAGGTTGATGCAGAGCGCGAGCGCATCTCTCTGGGCGTGAAGCAGTTGGCTGAAGATCCATTCAACAACTACATCACCCTGAACAAGAAAGGCGCTATCGTGACCGGTAAAGTCACTGCAGTTGACGCGAAAGGTGCTACAGTAGAATTAGCTGATGGCGTAGAGGGTTACCTGCGCGCTTCTGAAGCTTCACTGGATCGCATCGAAGACGCGACTCAGGTTCTGAGCGTAGGCGACGACGTTGAAGCTAAATTCACCGGCGTTGACCGTAAGAACCGCGTTGTGAGCCTGTCTGTACGTGCTAAAGACCAGGCTGATGAGAAAGAAGCTATCAACACTGTTAACACCAAACAGGATGAAAGCAACTTCTCTAACGCAATGGCTGAAGCGTTCAAAGCGGCTAAAGGCGAGTAATCGACCCGAAGCACCGGACGATAGTATTATCGTCCGGTTTCGGTAAAAGCTGTCATACCTTTCCAAACAGGGATTAACCGGAGGATTCATGACCAAGTCAGAACTGATTGAAAGACTTGCTGGCCAGCATACTCATATTCCGGCGAAAGTCGTTGAGGATGCGGTCAAAGAGATGCTTGAGCACATGGCCACTACGCTGGCACAGGGTGAGCGCATCGAAATCCGGGGATTCGGCAGCTTTTCTTTGCACTACCGCGCACCGCGCACTGGTCGTAACCCGAAAACGGGTGACAAAGTGGAACTGGAAGGTAAATACGTTCCCCACTTCAAACCAGGCAAAGAACTGCGTGACCGTGCAAATATCTACGGCTAAGCCGTTACCGAACCATAAAGCGACACCTCCGGGTGTCGTTTTTTTTTGCCGCTTCTCTGCGGTTTGCGAGCGCGATCCCGGCGCGCTGTAATTTATATCAACGTATCCGAAAAAGTGCCGATGCGCTGACGCAAATTCATTTCTTGCTACCTCCTCTCTTTTCCTGACTGCCGCACTATAGTGCTGTCTGACGGAGAGAAATATGCCTATTACATGGACCACCGGCGCAGGGATCGCCATTCTTGCCACGCTGCCTCTGCTGCTGTTGCCGCAGATCCCATCCGGCACCACGCTGGTCATACTGGCTGTTGTCGCTCTTCTTTTGCTGCATCTGCCACATAAAACTGCTGCGCTGGCAGGTTTGTCTCTGCTGGTGGCGTGCTGGGCACAGGGTGAAGCACGCAGTCTGCTGAATGCAATGGAGCAGCTCACACTGCGGCCGGTTGACGCCACGGTGACTATTAATGCAGCTGACCCACAGCAAAATCAGCTGCTGGTCAGGCTTATCCGCGTTGACGGACGGCTGCAGTTTCCGCCGCTGTTTGTACAGATCAGCAATGTGAGTAAAGCAGAAAACTGGTGCGTGGGGCAGCGCTGGCACATGCGGCTGCGGCTGCGGGCAGTACATGGTCGCCTGAATGAAGGAGGATACGATCTGCAGCGCGTTCGGGTTGCAAATCATATGCCGCTGCAGGGGCGTATTATGCATCAGCAGCAGATTTCAGAACGCTGCAGCCTGCGGGCCACACGGGTGGCTCGCTATCAGGCTGCGTTTGGTGAGCTAAAGCAGCCGGCAATTCTGCAGGCGCTGGCGTTTGGCGATCGATCGCAGATGCAGGCGCCGCTGCGCCAGCTTCTGCGTGAGACCGGCACCGCGCACCTGATGGCCATTTCCGGCATGCATATTGCGCTGGCAGCCAGTATTGGCTGGCTGCTGGCACGCGCCGTCCAGTTTCCGTTACCTGCCCGCCATATCAGCTGGCGGTTTCCGCTGATTGTCAGCTGGCTGACCGCTGCTCTCTACTGCTGGATTGCCGGCAGTCATGTGCCCGCGCAGCGTGCGATGCTGGCGCTGACGCTCTGGAGCGCTATACGTGCAGCGGGCTGGCAGCTTAGCGCGTGGCAAATCTGGCTGCTATGCGCAGGGGCACTGCTTGTATTCGATCCGCTGGCAGTTCTGTCGGAAAGCTTCTGGCTCTCAGTGCTGGCAGTGGCGATGCTGATTATCTGGTTCAGCTGGTTTGCGCTGCCAAATCCTTATCGGACGCAGCGCCGCTGGCTGCCGCTGCAGCTACTGCACCTGCAGCTCGGTATGATGGTTCTGATGGCACCGCTGCAGATTTTTCTGTTTCAGGGCATCAGCCTGACTGCGCTGCTGGCTAATCTGCTGGCCGTGCCGGTTATCTCATTTATTACGGTGCCGCTGCTATTGCTGGCGCTGCTTGTGCCACTGCAACAGGCGGCACAGCCACTGTGGTGGTTAGCCGATCGCTCGGTGGACTATCTGGTACTGAGCCTTCAGTGGCTGCCCGCCGGCTGGCTGAGCCTGCATCAGACGCTGCCTGCTGTCGTAGTGATCTGGGGAGGATTACTGCTGTGGCGCAGCGGGCTGATTGCCCGCACGTCGGCCCGCTTCGCCAGCCTGTTACTGGCGCTGCTGCTGGGACGTACCGATGCAGAGCAGAGCGAGTGGCAAGTCGATTTTCTCGACATAGGTTATGGTCTGGCGGTCGCGATTACGCAGGGAAAGGAGGTGGTACTCTATGATACCGGGCCGGCGTGGCAGCAGGGCGATGCGGGGGAGCGCACGATTTTACCCTGGCTGAACTACACCGGGCGCACGCTGCAGGGCGTCATAATGAGCCACCGGCATCTCGACCACCGTGGCGGGCTGAACGCGCTGCTACGCGCCCGGCCTGGGCTGACAATCCGCAGCGCGCTTGGGGAGCCCGGGCATCTGCCGTGCGTGCGCGGCCAGCAGTGGCAGTGGGGGCGCCTGCGTTTTACCGCCTTGTGGCCACCAGCCCTGCCGGTAGCCGGGCACAATAATGATTCGTGCGTGGTGCGGGTGGATGATGGCCGCGTAAGCCTGCTGCTGACTGGCGATCTGGAGCAGGCGGGAGAGCGCAAACTGGCGGCACTGGAAAAGCGTCAGCTGCAGGCTACACTGCTTCAGGTGCCGCACCACGGCAGCCGGACCTCCTCTACGTCCCTGTTTCTGCGACATATAGCGGGCGAAGCGGCGGTGGCTTCAGTGGCGCGCTACAACGCCTGGCGTATGCCGGCTCAGTCGGTGGTAAAGCGTTACCGGGAGCAGGGCTATCTCTGGGCAGATACTGCACGCTCTGGGCAAATCCGTATTCGTGTCAGCCAGGGTCGCTGGCAGATGCAGGGGCTGCGCGAGCAAATAAAGCCACGCTGGTATCATCAGTGGTTTGGCGTCAAAGATGATTCCAGGTAGAATGAGCGGCTATTTCAAACAGCGTGAATAAATAATGCATCAAGACAAAGATCTCTCAACCTGGCAGACATTCCGCCGGCTCTGGCCAATGATTGCGCCGCATAAAGCTGGCCTTATCGTCTCCGCCGTGGCACTGGTGCTTAATGCGGCAGGCGACACCCTAATGCTCTCCCTGTTGAAACCTTTACTGGATGATGGTTTCGGTAAAGCGGACAAATCTGTTCTGTTGTGGATGCCACTGGCTGTTATGGGCCTGATGCTGATACGTGGCGTCACCAGCTATATCTCCAGCTACTGCATCTCCTGGGTCTCCGGTAATGTAGTGATGAATATGCGTCGCCGTCTGTTCGGGCACATGATGGGAATGCCGGTGGCATTCTTTGATCAGCAGTCCACCGGCACGCTATTGTCGCGTATCACCTATGACTCAGAACAGGTGGCTTCCTCCTCATCCAGTGCCCTGGTAACCGTGGTGCGCGAAGGCGCCTCGATCATCGGCCTGTTTATCATGATGTTCTACTACAGCTGGCAGCTCTCACTGATTTTGATCCTGCTGGCACCGCTGGTCTCGTTCGCTATCCGCACCGTTTCAAAGCGCTTTCGCAACATCAGCCGAAACATGCAGAACACCATGGGCCAGGTCACTACCAGCGCAGAACAGATGCTGAAAGGGCATAAAGAAGTGCTGATTTTTGGCGGTCAGGAAGTGGAAGCGGAACGTTTCTCTCAGGTCAGCAACAAAATGCGTCAGCAGGGAATGAAGCTGGTATCTGCCTCCTCCATCTCCGATCCGGTGATCCAGCTTATCGCCTCCCTGGCGCTGGCATTTGTGCTCTATGCCGCCAGTTTTCCCAGCGTGATGGAAACGCTGACCGCCGGGACCATTACCGTGGTTTTCTCTTCGATGATTGCCCTGATGCGGCCGCTGAAATCGCTGACGAACGTCAACGCTCAGTTCCAGCGCGGTATGGCAGCCTGCCAGACGCTGTTCTCCATCCTCGACAGTGAGCAGGAAGTGGATAACGGCACGCGCACGATTGAGCGGGCTAAAGGCGACGTTGAGTTCCGCAACGTGACCTTTACCTACCCGGGGCGTGAGATCCCGGCGCTGCGTGATATCAACCTGACGCTGCCAGCGGGTAAAACGGTCGCACTGGTGGGCCGTTCCGGCTCGGGTAAATCCACCATGGCCAGCCTGCTGACGCGCTTTTATGATATCGATTCCGGCGAAATTCTGCTGGATGGGCACGATCTGCGCGAATACACCCTGCGCTCGCTGCGTAATCAGGTGGCGCTGGTATCGCAGAATGTGCATCTGTTTAATGACACCATCGCGAACAACATTGCTTATGCGCGCAACGGTGACTATAGCCGGGCACAGATTGAACAGGCCGCCACCATGGCGCATGCCATGGACTTCATTAACAAAATGGATAAAGGCCTGGATACGGTGATTGGTGAAAACGGCGTGCTGCTTTCAGGCGGTCAGCGCCAGCGTATTGCGATTGCGCGCGCGCTGCTGCGTGACTGCCCGATTCTGATTCTGGATGAGGCGACATCTGCGCTGGATACGGAGTCAGAACGCGCCATTCAGTCGGCGCTGGATGAGCTGCAGAAAAACCGGACCTCGCTGGTAATTGCACACCGCCTCTCTACGATTGAAAAAGCGGATGAGATCGTTGTGGTCGAAGATGGCCGTATTGTTGAACGCGGTACGCACGAACTGCTGCTGGCAGAGAAAGGGGCTTATGCGCAGCTGCATAAGTTACAGTTCGGTCAATGATTGAACGCATCTGGAGCGGGCGCTCGCCGCTGTGGCTGCTTTTATGGCCATTCAGTCTGCTGTATGGTGCCATCACCTGGCTGATTCGCCTGAGCTATCAGCGTGGCTGGCAAAAAAGCTGGCGGGCACCGCGTCCGGTGATTGTGGTAGGCAACCTGACGGCAGGGGGCAACGGCAAAACGCCGGTAGTGATCTGGCTGGTGGAAGCGCTGCAGGCGCGCGGTCTGCGTCCGGGTGTGGTGTCACGCGGTTACGGCGGTAAAGCGGCACACTATCCGCTGCTGGTAACAGAGAAAACCTCAACGGCAGAAGCAGGGGATGAACCCGTACTGATTGCGCAGCGCACCGGCGTACCGGTGGCCGTAGCGCCCCGGCGCCGTCAGGCCATTGAAGCGCTGCTGACGGCGCATTCGCTGGATATCATCATTACAGATGATGGTCTGCAGCACTATGCGCTGCAGCGCGATCGCGAAATTGTGGTGGTGGATGGTATGCGCCGCTTTGGCAACGGCTGGTGGTTACCCGCCGGACCCATGCGTGAGCGGGCGCACCGGCTGCAGCAGGTGGATGCGGTGATCGTTAATGGCGGCCACGCAACCGGGACGGAAATTGCCATGACGCTGCAGCCGGGGCTGGCGGTGAATCTGTTATCAGGCGAAACCGCTGCGCTGAGTGCATTGCCAGAGATCGTGGCGATGGCCGGCATCGGTCATCCACCGCGCTTTTTCGCCACGCTGCAGCAGCAGGGCGTTAAAACAGTGGCGGAGATCGCGTTTGCCGATCATCACGCTTACAGCGAGCCAGAGCTTGCCGGCCTGACGCTGAGCGGACAGTGTCTGCTGATGACCGAGAAAGATGCGGTGAAGTGCCGTGGATTTGCGCGCGACAACTGGTGGTATCTGCCGGTAGAGGCGCAGCTTTCCGGCGCGGCGCTGGCACCGCTGCTTGACGATATCACCCGGCTGGGCCGCGGCGCGTAATAGTGTCTGGCAACCGCTATGGTATGCTGGCTATCTGACCCCGATCCTGAAAGGAGAAAAATATGGATCACCGTTTACTTGAGATTGTGGCCTGTCCGGTGTGTAACGGAAAGCTCTACTTCAATAAGGCGCAGCAGGAACTTATCTGCAAACCTGACGGACTGGCATTCCCGGTCCGGGATGGCATTCCGGTGCTGCTGGAAACCGAAGCGCGGACGCTGACGGCTGAAGAGATCCATCCATGAGTTTTGTTGCCATTATTCCGGCGCGCTACGCCTCAACGCGTCTGCCGGGTAAACCGCTGGTCGATATTCATGGTAAGCCCATGGTCGTGCACGTTATGGAGCGCGCACGGGAGTCAGGAGCCGATCGCGTGATTGTCGCGACCGATCATCCTGAAGTAGCTGCGGCAGTGACTGCGGCCGGCGGGGAGGTCTGTATGACGCGGGCCGATCATCAGTCCGGTACCGAGCGGCTGGCGGAGGTCATTGAAGCCTGCAACTTTGACGATGACACTATCATTGTTAACGTACAGGGTGATGAACCGATGATCCCGGCCGGGATCGTACGTCAGGTGGCAGAGAACCTCGCTGCGGCAGAGGCCGGTATGGCTACGCTGGCGGTGCCGATCGCTGATGCCGATGAGGCGTTTAACCCGAACGCGGTTAAAGTAGTGACCGACCAGCAGGGCTATGCGCTCTATTTCTCGCGTGCCACCATTCCCTGGGATCGCGAGCGGTATGCGCAGTCGCGTGAGCATGCAGGGGATACGCTGCTGCGTCATATTGGCATTTATGCCTATCGCGCCGGCTTTATTCGCCGTTACGTTGCCTGGCAGCCCTGTGCGCTGGAGCAGATTGAACTACTGGAGCAGCTGCGCGTGCTCTGGTATGGCGAAAAAATCCATGTGGCCGTTGCCACAACGGTTCCGAGCGTGGGCGTGGATACACCAGACGATCTGGCGCGCGTCCGCGCGGCGATGCAGCGCTAATCTCACTATCAGGCCAGCAGGCGCAACGCCGCTGGCTCTGTCTGATACTTTCTCTTTCAGAAATCAGGGTGCAGCGTCGTCACGGCTGCCCGACTGACCGCGCAGGTGCTGCCAGATCTGTCCCAGCGTCTCATAGATGGCCCGTTCACTGTGGCTCAGCCAGAGTGGCGAGGGCAGCGCGCGCTCCCAGCTGTTAAGCGGCGAGACGATCGCCATCTGATTGGCCGGCGCCGGAATCGGTGCCAGCCCGGCGTGGTGGAAAAAAGCCATCGCGCGCGGCAGATGATTTGCAGAGGTGACCAGCAGAAATGCGCTGCTGCCCGTAATGTGTTTCACTGCCTGCGCCTCTTCGGCGGTATCTTTCGGCGAATCAAGCGTAATGATGGCGTTACGCGGCACGCCGAGACTTATCGCGACATCGGCAGCAACCGCTGCGTTGCTGCGCGGATTCCGGCCCGCCGCTGCACCGGTAAAGATCATCTTTGCCTGCGGATTACGTCGCCACTGCCTCACGCCCTCGGTCACGCGCGGCAGGCTGTTGCCTATCAGGTTAGAGCCTGGTGCCCAGTCAGGGTTCCAGGTATAGCCGCCGCCCAGCACCACAATCCAGGCCACCGGCGCCATGCCGTTCCACGTCGGGTAGCGGTTTTCCAGCGGCAGCAGCAAACGATCGGCCACCGGCTGCAGGCTCAGCAACAGCAGCAGCAGCCAGCTGACAGAGAGTAAAACTTTGGCGCTTTTCTGCCAGCGCGTAAGCCAGAGCAGTAAAAGTCCGGCACCCATGAGCAGTAACAGCAGCGGCAAAGGCAGAAGCAAACCGCCGATGATTTTTTTTAAGGCAAATAACATCCTTTTTTACTCCTTTTGTCTGAAAAAACAGCAGCCAGACAGTTACTGCAGCGTGAAAGGTTCATTCCTGGTGAGCCTGTGACAAAATAGCACAAGTTAACTGCCGCAAACCGGAGCGCACACCATGCAGGATCGTAATTTCGACGATCTGGCGGATAAATTCTCGCAAAACATTTACGGTACCCGCAAAGGGCTGGTGCGCCAGGCCATCCTGTGGGATGAGCTGGAGGCGCTGCTGCCGTCGCTGCCTGCCGGGCCGCTGTCAGTACTGGATGCCGGCGGCGGCGTGGGGCAAATCTCCAGCGGACTCGCTGCACGCGGGCATCAGGTTATGCTGTGCGATCTCTCCGCTGAGATGCTGAAACTGGCTGCGGCACATGCGCAGGAAGCCGGCGTCAGTCACAACATGCAGTTTCGGCAAATCAGCGCCCAGCAGGTGGGCGAGCATTTGGATACGCCAGTCGATCTGGTATTGTTTCACGCGGTGCTGGAGTGGGTCGCCGATCCGCAGGCCGTGCTGCAGGCGCTGTGGCAGACACTGAAGCCGGGCGGCGTACTTTCACTGATGTTTTATAACGCGCACGGGCTGACGTTCCGCACGCTTACGCTGGGCAATTTCGGCTACCTGCGCGCCAACATGACCAAACGCAAAAAGCGTACCCTGTCGCCCGATTTCCCGCGCGAGCCGCAGGATGTTTATCAGTGGCTGACACAGTGCGGTTTTGTGATTGAACAGCGCACCGGTATTCGTGTGTTCAGTGACTACATGAAGCCGCAGCCCGGTGCAGGTAAGAGCGTGGAAGAGATTATTGAAATGGAGCGGCGCTACTGTCGTCAGGAGCCCTTTTTAAGCTTAGGGCGTTATATCCATGTGACGGCGCGCAAACCCAGGTAAAAGGATCAACTATGAGCGATTTTTCCCAGACGGTGCCAGAACTGGTGGCCTGGGCACGCAAAAACGATTTTTCGCTTGCGCTGCCGGTAGAACGTCTGGCCTTTTTGCTGGCCATTGCCACCCTCAACGGTGAGCGCATGGACGGTGAGATGAGTGAAGGTGAACTGACTGACGCGTTTCGTCATGTCAGCAAAGCGTTTGAACAGACGCATGAAACCGTACAGGTGCGTGCGAACAATGCGATTAACGATCTGGTCCGGCAGCGGCTGATTAACCGGTTTACCAGCGAAGTGTCTGAAGGGCACGCTATCTACCGCCTGACGCCGCTGGGAATTGGCATCACTGACTACTATATCCGCCAGCGCGAATTCTCCACGCTGCGTCTCTCGATGCAGCTCTCAATTGTGGGGCAGGAACTGAAGCGCGCTGCGGATGCCGCTGAAGAAGATGGTGATGAATTTCACTGGCACCGCAACGTATTTGCCCCGCTGAAATATTCCGTTGCGGAGATTTTTGACAGCATTGATATGACGCAGCGTCTGATGGATGAGCAGCAGCAGACGGTAAAAAATGATATTGCCGCGCTGCTCAATAAAGACTGGCGCGCCGCGATCTCCAGCTGTGAACTGCTGCTCTCTGAAACCTCCGGCACGCTGCGTGAACTGCAGGATACGCTGGAGGCCGCAGGCGATAAGCTGCAGGCAAACCTGCTGCGCATTCAGGATGCCACGCTGAGCAGTCCCGATCTCGGCTTTGTCGATAAACTGGTTTATGACCTGCAGAACAAACTCGATCGCATCATCAGCTGGGGCCAGCAGGCGATTGACCTCTGGATCGGCTATGACCGTCACGTACACAAGTTTATCCGTACTGCGATTGATATGGATAAGAACCGGGTCTTTGCTCAGCGACTGCGTCAGTCGGTACAGAACTATTTTGATCGGCCGTGGATGCTGACTTACGCCAGCGCTGACCGCCTGCTCGATATGCGCGATGAAGAGATGACGCTGCGTAACGACGAGGTCATGGGCGAGCTTCCGCCGGAAATGGAGTATGAAGAGTTTAATGAGATCCGCGAGCAGCTGGCCGCCATGATTGAAGAGGCGCTGGCTGTGTATCGCCGCGAGCAAAAACCGCTGCACCTTGCCACCGTCATGCGTGAATACCTTGCGCAATATCCGCGTGCGCGCCATTTCGATCTGGCGCGTATCGTGATCGATCAGGCGGTGCGGCTGGGCGTTGCTGAAGCAGATTTAGCCGGTTTGCCAGCAGAATGGCAGACCATTAATGATTACGGAGCCAAGGTGCAGGCGCATGTCATCGACAAATATTGAACAAGTGATGCCGGTTAAACTGGCACTGGCGCTGGCCAACCCTCTTTTTCCGGCGCTCGACAGTCAGCTGCGCGCGGGCCGGCATATCGGTATCGAAGAGCTGGATAATCACGCTTTTCTGATGGATTACCAAAACTATCTCGAAGAGTTTTATGCCCGCTATAACGTGGAGCTGATCCGCGCGCCAGAAGGCTTTTTCTATCTGCGGCCGCGCTCAACCACGCTGATTCCACGCTCGGTGCTCTCCGAGCTGGATATGATGGTAGGCAAAATTCTCTGTTATCTCTATCTCAGCCCGGAGCGCCTGGCAAACGAGGGGATTTTTACCCAGCAGGAGCTCTATGATGAGCTGCTGTCGCTGGCGGATGAACACAAGCTGCTCAAGCTGGTTAATCAGCGTTCGACCGGTTCCGATCTCGATCGCACCCGTCTGCAGGAGAAGATGCGCGCCTCGCTGAGCCGTCTGCGCCGCCTGGGGATGGTGTGGTTTATGGGTAACGACAGCAGCAAATTTCGCATTATGGAATCAGTCTTTCGCTTTGGTGCTGACGTCCGCAGCGGCGACGATCCGCGCGAGGCGCAGCTGCGTCTGATCCGGGTCGGTGAAGCGATGACGCCCGAAGAGGCTGCCGTTTCTGCTACAGCCGATGAGGCGGATCAGGAGAATGAACATGCGGACACAGGTGATGCGACCGATAACGCGGAGGAGAAGCAGGCATGATTGAACGCGGTAAGTTTCGTTCGCTGACACTGATCAACTGGAATGGCTTTTTTGCCCGCACCTTTGATCTCGATGAGCTGGTCACCACGCTTTCCGGCGGTAACGGTGCCGGTAAATCCACCACCATGGCCGCATTTGTTACGGCGATGATCCCCGATTTAACCCTGCTGCACTTCCGTAATACAACGGAAGCGGGTGCTACTTCAGGCTCCCGCGACAAGGGGCTTCACGGCAAGCTGCGCGCCGGCGTCTGTTATTCGGTGCTGGATGTGGTCAATTCACGCCACCAGCGCGTTGTGGTCGGGGTGCGTCTGCAGCAGGTTGCCGGACGCGATAAGAAAGTGGATATCAAACCGTTCAGTATTCATGGTCTGCCCGCCGATGCGCTGCCCACAGACATGCTGACCGAGATTTTTAACAGCCGTCAGGCGCGCGTGCTGCCGCTGACCGAGGTTAAAGATCGCGTTGAGGCGCAGGAAGGGGTGCAGTTCCGTCAGTACAACTCCATTACTGACTATCACGCGATGCTGTTTGAACTCGGCGTGGTGCCGCGTCGCCTGCGTTCTGCCAGCGATCGCAGTAAATTCTACCGGCTGATTGAGGCGTCCCTCTACGGCGGTATCTCCAGCGCCATCACCCGTTCGCTGCGTGACTATCTGCTGCCGGAAAACGGCGGCGTGCGTAAAGCGTTTCAGGATATGGAAGCGGCACTGCGTGAAAACCGCATGACGCTGGAAGCGATTCGCGTCACCCAGTCCGATCGCGATCTGTTTAAACATCTGATCTCCGAAGCAACCAGCTACGTTTCAGCTGACTATATGCGCCATGCAAACGAACGGCGTGTGCATCTGGACGGGGCGCTGCAGCTGCGTAATGAGCTGTTCAGCAGCCGCAATCAGCTGGTGTCAGAGCAGTATCGTCACGTGGAAATGGCGCGTGAGCTGGCTGAGCACAGCGCCGCGGAAAGCGATCTGGAGATCGATTATCAGGCGGCCAGCGATCATCTCAATCTGGTACAGACCGCGATGCGCCAGCAGGAGAAAATCGCGCGTTATGATGCCGATCTGGAAGAGCTGAGCTACCGGCTGGAAGAGCAAAATGAGGTCGTTGCTGAAGCGCGTGAGCTTCAGGAAGAGAATGAGGCGCGCGCCGAAGCGGCAGAGATTGAAGTGGATGAGCTGAAAAGTCAGCTGGCTGATTTCCAGCAGGCGCTGGATGTTCAGCAGACGCGCTCTATTCAGTATCAGCAGGCGCTGCAGGCGCTGGAAAAAGCGCGTACGCGCTGTCAGCTGCCGGATCTGACCATTGATAACGCCGCTGACTGGCTGGAGACGTTCCAGGCACGCGACGAAGAGGCGACCAGCCAGCTGCTGCGTCTGGAGCAGAAACTGAGCATGGCGGAAGCCGCGCACAGCCAGTTTGAGCAGGCGCTGGCGCTGGTGACCAGTATTGCCGGTGATGTCAGCCGTCAGGACGCCTGGCAGGTGGGCCGTCAGCTGCTGCGCGACGCCGCGAATCAGCGCCACTATGCTGACCAGCTGGCGTCACTGCGCCTGCGCCTGAACGAATCCGAAGGCCGCCTGCGCGAGCAGCATGAGGCTGAACGCCTGCTGGCAGAGTTCTGCAAGCGTCAGGGCCAGCATTATGAAGCAGACGCGCTGGAAGGGCTTCAGCGCGAACTGGAAGCGCAGATTGAGCAGCTTAGCGCGACCGTTGCAGAAGCTGGTGAACAGCGTATGCAGATGCGTCAGGAGCTTGAGCAGCTGCGCGAACGTATCGCAACGCTGACGGCCCGCGCACCGCACTGGCTGGCCGCTCAGGAGATCCTGACGCAGCTCAGTGAACAGACCGGTGAGCAGCTGAGCAGCAGTCAGCAGGTGACCGCCTTTATGCAGCAGCTGCTGGAGCGCGAGCGTGAAACCACCGTCGAGCGCGATGAAGTTGCGGCGCGTAAACGCGAGATTGAACAGCAGATTGAACGCCTCAGTCAGCCTGGCGGCGCGGAAGATGCGCGTCTCACTCAGCTGGCAGAACGGTTTGGCGGCGTGCTGCTGTCAGAAATTTATGACGATGTCACGCTGGACGATGCACCCTATTTCTCTGCGCTCTATGGGCCTTCGCGCCACGCCATCGTGGTGCCGGATCTCGCGCTGATACGCGAGCAGCTGGAAGGGCTGGAAGAGTGCCCGGAAGATCTCTATCTGATTGAAGGCGATCCGCAATCCTTTGATGACAGCGTATTCAGCGTAGAGGAGCTGGATAAGGCCGTTGTGGTGAAAGTCGCAGAGCGTCAGTGGCGCTATTCGCGTTTTCCTAAGGTGCCGCTGTTTGGCCGTGCCGCGCGTGAAAATCAGCTTGAACTGCTGGGTATTGAACGCGACAGGCTGGCAGAACGCTACGCGACGCTCTCTTTTGACGTACAGAAAACGCAGCGTCTGCATCAGTCTTTCAGCCGCTTTATCGGCAGCCATCTGGCAGTTGCGTTTGATGACGATCCGGAAGCGCAAATCCGTCAGCTTAATAGCCGGCGCAGTGAGCTGGAGCGCGGGCTGGCGCAGCATGAGAGTAATAATCAGCAGCAGCGCGCGCAGTTTGAACAGGCGCGCGACGGCGTCGCCCAGCTTAACCGCCTGCTGCCGCGCGTAAACCTGCTGCTGGATGACACCCTGCCGGATCGCTGCGAAGAGATCCGCGAGCGGGTCGAAGAGGCGCAGGAGGCGGCACGCTTCCTGCACCAGCACGGCAGCAAACTCAGCAAGCTGGAGTCGCTGGTGGCGGTGCTGCAGAACGATCCGCAGCAGCACGACCAGCTGCAGCGCGACTACCAGCAGGCGCAGGCGCAGCAGCTCAGTGCACGCCAGCAGGCGTTTGCGCTGACGGAAGTGGTACAGCGCCGCGCCCACTTCAGCTATGCCGACTCAGCCGGTATGCTGACCGGCAACAGCGATCTCTCTGAGAAGCTGCGGCAGCGTCTGGAGCAGGCTGAAGGCGAGCGCAGCCGCGCCCGTGAACGCCTGCGTGAACATCAGGCGCAGCTGACGCAATACTCGCAGGTGCTGGCCTCGCTGCGCAGTTCGCACGATGCCAAACGCGACATGCTGAAAGAGCTGCAGCAGGAGATGCAGGATATCGGCGTTCACGCCGATGCCAGCGCGGAAGAGCGGGCGCGTATCCGGCGCGATGAGCTCTATACCGCGCTCAGTCATAACCGCGCCCGGCGTAACCAGCTGGAAAAACAGCTGACGTTCTGCGAAGCAGAAATGGACAGCCTGCAGAAAAAGCTGCGTAAGCTGGAACGCGATTACCGCATACTGCGTGAGCAGGTGGTCAGTGCCAAAGCGGGCTGGTGCTCCGTGCTGCGTCTGGTGAAAGACAACGGCGTGGAGCGACGGCTGCACCGGCGCGAGCTGGCCTATATGAGCGGTGACGAGCTGCGCTCGATGTCCGATAAAGCCCTGGGCGCGCTGCGTCTTGCGGTGGCGGATAATGAGCACCTGCGTGATGTTCTGCGTATGTCAGAAGATCCCAAACGTCCGGAGCGTAAAATTCAGTTCTTTATCGCCGTCTATCAGCATCTGCGCGAACGTATCCGTCAGGATATTATCCGCACCGACGATCCGGTCGAGGCGATTGAGCAGATGGAGATTGAACTCAACCGTCTGACCGAAGAGCTGACGGCGCGTGAGCAGACGCTGGCGATCAGCTCACGCAGTGCGGCCAACATTATTCGCAAGACTATTCAGCGCGAACAGAACCGCATCCGGCAGCTTAACCAGGGGCTGCAGACGGTGAGTTTTGGTCAGGTGAAAAGCGTGCGGCTTAACGTCAACGTACGCGAAACGCACGCCACGCTGCTGGACACGCTCTCCGAAGAGCACGAGCAGCATCAGGATCTCTTTACCAGTAACCGGCTGACATTCTCAGAAGCGCTGGCCAAACTCTATCAGCGTCTTAATCCGCAGATCGATATGGGCCAGCGTACGCCGCAGACCATTGGTGAGGAGCTGCTGGATTACCGCAACTATCTGGAGATGGAAGTGGAGGTAAACCGGGGTTCTGACGGCTGGCTGCGTGCGGAAAGCGGGGCGCTCTCAACCGGCGAGGCGATTGGTACCGGGATGTCGATTCTGGTAATGGTGGTGCAGAGCTGGGAAGAGGAGTCGCGTCGTCTGCGCGGCAAAGATATCTCACCGTGCCGCCTGCTGTTCCTTGATGAAGCGGCGCGTCTGGATGCCCGCTCAATCGCGACGCTGTTTGAACTCTGTGAGCGCCTGGAGATGCAGCTGGTGATCGCCGCCCCGGAAAATATCAGTCCGGAAAAGGGCACCACGTACAAACTGGTTCGTAAAGTATTTAACAATACGGAGCATGTCCACGTGGTAGGTCTGCGCGGTTTTTCCGCCGATCCGGCACCGGTAAAAACGGCGCAAAGCGAGCTGGGGCTGGAAACGCAAAATAGCTAAGCGCCTGTCTGGTTAAACCGCGCAACCAGCGTTAATCTGTAAACGGCATTGGCCCTGAGAGGCGAATGCCGTTTTTTCTTTATATACTCATCATGAAAGTCAGGTTGTACGCAGCGCACAGGGCAGGCTGCGTCTCAGGTAACAAGGGGGCAGGGATGTTGCTGAGTAAAATGTTCAGATTTAATCGCATGGCGCTGGTGTTTAGCGTTGTGCTGGCAGGCGTGCCGCTGGCCTCAGGGCAGGCTGCACAAACCGCCAGCATGACAGCCGGCGGGCACGGCACCACGTCAGTGGCGGCCAGCCAGCAGCAGATCCTGCAGGCATTCAGTGCCAGCGATCGCCCTTTTTACCTGCCGGGTCTGGCGGGTCTTTATGCAGCGCGCGGAATGGCGCCGCTCTGGCAGGACCGCGATGCGGTACAGGCGTTTCAGCAGCAGCTGGCTGAGGTCGCGCTTTCAGGCGTGCAGCCACAGTTCAGCCGCTGGGTTGAGCGGCTGACCGATCCGGACATTAAAGGCTTTGCGCGCGACGTGGTGCTGAGCGATGCCATGCTGGGTTACCTGCAGTTTGTGGCGGGCGTACCGGCGCAGGGTGAAACCTGGCTTTACAGCAATGTGCCCTACCGGCTCACCATGCCGTCGCTGTCAGCGATCAATCAGTGGCAGAACGCGGTCAACGCAGGCGGCAGCCGCGCGTTTGTGGCCTCACTGCAGCCGCAGCATCCGCAGTATCAGCCGATGCATGCGGCGCTGAAGACGCTGCTGACAGATAACCGTCCCTGGCCGCAGCTGCGCGATAAAGCGACGCTGCGTCCGGGGCAGGTCAGCGATGATGTGCCGGCGCTGCGGGAAATTCTCCAGCGAACCGGTATGCTGACCGCATCCGGTCACACCACCACCCCTGCGCCTGATGAGGATGCAGTACCGGCGGGCACCGTGCCGGTCAGTGAAAGCAACCAGCCGGTGGCAGTGAGTCCGTCCGCCACCAGCGTGACCGATCTCCCGACGCCGGCGCCGCAGCCGGCAGGAAATATTCTGGCCAATACGCCTCCTGCAGCCAGCAATGTTTATGACGCTGAACTGGTTGAAGGCGTCAAGCGCTTTCAGCACTGGCAGGGGCTGGCGGATGACGGCGCAATTGGTCCGCGCACCCGCGAGTGGCTGAATGTCTCACCGCAGATGCGCGCCTCACTGCTGGCGCTGAACATACAGCGCCTGCGGCTGCTGCCGGACGATATGCATAACGGAATAATGGTGAATATTCCCAACTATTCCCTGACCTACTATAACAACGGCAGCACGGTGCTCTCATCGCGGGTTATTGTCGGGCGACCCGATCGCAAAACGCCGCTGATGCGCAGCGCGCTGAACAATGTGGTGCTGAATCCACCGTGGAACGTGCCGACCACGCTGGTGCGTCAGGATATTGTACCGAAGGTGAAGCAGGATCCCGGTTACCTCTACCGGCACGGCTATACGCTGCTGTCGGGCTGGAGCGCTGACGCTGAAGTGATCGATCCGACCATGATCAACTGGCAGATGGTCTCTGCTGCCAGTTTCCCGTATCGCATCCGTCAGGCGCCGGGCGCCACCAATTCACTGGGGCGCTATAAATTTAATATGCCGAGCTCAGACGCCATCTATCTGCACGATACCCCTAATCATGGTCTGTTTCAGCGCGATATCCGTGCGCTCAGCTCCGGCTGCGTACGCGTGAATAAAGCGTCCGATCTGGCTAACCTGCTGCTGCAGGACGCCGGCTGGAACGACAGCCGCATCTCCAGCACGCTGAAACAGGGTGATACGCGCTATGTGCCGATTCGGCATCGTATTCCGGTAAATCTTTACTATCTGACCGCCTGGGTCAGCGATGACGGACAGGCGCAATATCGTACAGATATTTACAATTATGATAATACGGCGCGTTCCGGCAGCCAGGTACTGGCCAGAGCAGGGCAGCTCCTGCTGTAGCGTGCTGATTTTCGCCAGATTGTCGGGGCGTGAAACGCAAACCAGACCCGGCCAGAAATTTGCTTCTGGTCGGGTTTTGTACATTCTGAGACAGATTCCGGGTTGACTGATATTCACGCTGCCGTTACTGTGCGGCCTTGTGTACTTTTTACACATTCACTGTGTTTTATTCAGGTAACCTCGTTTCATGGCTAATATCGATTCTCAGCGTCGCCGCTTACTGCTGCTTGGCGGCGCAGCGGCAGGCCTCTCCCTGCTTCCCGGTTCAGCGCTGGCCTCTGTGTCAACGTCACGTCCGCGTATTCTGACGCTCAGCAACATGCATACCGGTGAAACCCTCAAAACCGAGTTTTTCAACGGCAAAAGCTACGACCGCGACGAGCTGGCGCGCCTTAATCACTTTTTCCGCGACTACCGCGCAAATAAAGTAAAAAGCATCGATCCGCATCTGTTTGACCAGCTCTATCGGCTGCAGGCGCTGCTGGATACCCGAAAACCGGTACAGCTCATCTCAGGCTATCGCACGCTGTCGACCAACAACATGCTGCGTGAATCAGGCCCCGGCGTGGCGAAGCATAGCTACCACACCAAAGGTCAGGCGATGGATTTCCATATTGAGGGCATTGCCCTGAGCAATGTGCGTAAAGCGGCGTTATCTATGCGCGCGGGTGGTGTAGGATATTATCCACGCAGCAACTTCGTACACATCGATACCGGGCCTGCAAGGCACTGGTCCTGACGCCGGCAGCGCTGCGTGTGCCGGCCATGGAGCGTTATGAATTATCACATTATTCCGGTTACCGCCTTTTCACAAAACTGCTCAGTGATCTGGGATGAAGAGACGGGGGTTGCAGCCCTGGTCGATCCCGGCGGCGACGCGGAAACCATCAAAGCGGTGCTGGCTGAGCGTGGCCTGAAGCCGGCGCAGATTTTACTGACGCATGGCCATCTCGACCATGCCGGCGCGGCGGCAGAGCTGGCGGCCCATTTTCAGATACCGGTGACGGGCCCGCATAAGCTGGACAAGATCTGGCTCGATAATCTGCCCACGCAGAGCCGGATGTTTGGTCTGCCGGAGTGCGCTCCGCTGACGCCGGATCGCTGGCTGGAAGAGGGTGAGGTGGTGGAACTGGGCAACGTGACGCTGGAGGTGCTGCACTGTCCGGGGCATACGCCGGGGCACATCGTGTTTTTTGATCGGGCCGGGAAGCTGCTGATCTCAGGAGACGTGATCTTCAGCGGCGGCGTCGGGCGAACCGACTTCCCGCAGGGCAGCCACAGCGATCTGATCAACGCGATCAAAACCAAACTGCTGCCGCTGGGCGACGGGATTGCTTTTGTGCCCGGGCACGGGCCGGTATCCACGCTGGGTCGTGAGCGTCTGAGCAATCCTTTCCTGCAGTAGCCATAAAAAAGCGGCGGGTGAGTACTTCGCCCGCCGCCTGTTCACGCATTCCGCTTACAGTACCGCGACTATCGCTTCACACAGCGCCGACATATTATCCGGCGTCATGCCTGCCACGTTGACGCGACCTGAGTTCACCGCGTACACGCCAAATTCGTCACGCAGACGCACTACCTGATCTTTGGTCAGACCGCTGAATGAGAACATGCCGTTCTGTTTAATAATGAAGCTGAAATCCTGGCGTGCGCCTTTCTCCGCCAGCGTGTTCACAAACAGCTGACGCATACGCTGAATGCGCTGACGCATATCGGTCAGCTCCTGCACCCAGATAGTACGCAGCGCCTCATTGCTGAGGATAGTGGCGACAACAGCAGCACCGTGCGACGGCGGATTAGAGTAGTTGGCACGAATGCTGTATTTTACCTGGCTGAACGCGGTTTTAGCCGTGTCGCTGCTGGCCGCCACCAGCGTCAGGGCACCGACGCGCTCGTTATAGAGGCCAAAGTTTTTAGAGTAAGAGCTGGCAACCAGCAGCTCCTGATGGGTGGCGGCGAAAATGCGCAGGCCTTCCGCATCTTCATCCAGTCCGCGTGCAAAGCCCTGATAGGCAAAGTCAAACAGCGGCAGCCAGCCTTTTTCCTGTGACAGCGCTGCAAGTTGCTGCCACTGCTCGCGGGTCGGGTCAATGCCGGTCGGGTTGTGGCAGCAGCCGTGGAACAGAACCACGTCGCCCGCCTGCGCCTGCTGCAGCGCCGCCAGCATGCCATCGAAATCCAGCGTATGGTTTGCAGCGTCGTAATACTGATATTCGCACACCTCAAGACCGGCAGCGTTAAACACGTTTTTGTGGTTTGGCCAGCTTGGGTTGCTCACCCAGACGCGTTTAACACCGGTCTGCGTGGCAAGAAAATCCGCTGCGACGCGCAGGGCGCCGGTGCCGCCTGGCGTCTGCGCCGTGCAGGCGCGGGCTGCGGCGATCAGCGGGCTGTCGTTGCCAAACAGCAGTGCCTGAGTGCAGCGGGCGAAGTCGGGCAGCCCGTCAATGCTCAGATAGTTTTTAGTCGTCTCATTTTCCAGCAGATACTGCTCAGCTTTTTTCACGCTGGTCAGCACCGGCGTTTTTCCGGTTTCATCTTTATATACGCCAATGCCCAGATTAATTTTATGCGGACGGTCATCAGCGCGAAACAGATCGGCCAGCCCCAGAATAGGGTCGGCAGGTGCGGCAGAGATAGATTCAAACATGAGTCAGTTCCGTTTGGGTGAACTTTAGCGAAATGAGCTATCAGGTTAACGTCAGACGCGGGGCTTGCCAACCGCCCATCTCAAAAAGAATTGTACCGGTGGCGTCTATAAGCGCCGCTAATTGAGAGGTGGATCACTGAAAAGCAAAACGGAGCCCTGAGGCTCCGTTTTAAGGGGGTTAAACCGTGCTGATCCGCAGGATCAGAACTGGTAAACCAGGCCTACGCCTACGGTGTCATCAGTGGTGATGCCAGCAGCGCGGGTAAAGTCGTTGTCATCCATCAGGTTGATCTGGTAGTCAACATAGGTAGACATGTTTTTGTTGAAGTAGTAGTAAGTACCCACTGAAACGTACTTATACAGGTCCTGATCGCCCCAGGTCTCGATGTCCTTGCCTTTAGACTGGACGTAAGCCAGGGATGGACGCAGACCGAAGTCAAACTGGTACTGAGCAACGGCTTCAAACTTCTGCTCTTTGTTGACTGCACCAGCAAGGGCCGGGGTCGCGCCGTTAGCAGCAGTGCTGATCCAGGTTGAGTTACGGCTCTCACCGTACATCGCAGCCAGGTATACGTTGTTCGCATCATATTTCAGCGCGGTTGACCAGGCGTCAGCTTTCTCGCTGCCGTTGCCATAGAAAGCGCCCTGCTGGCCGTTGGTACGGTCAGAAGAGGTATACGCAGCAGAGATGCCTACGCCGATGTCAGAGGTATAGGTTAAAGAAGTACCCCAGCCGTCGCCGTTTGCGCGTTCTGCGCTACGGCCATTGGCGGACTCTTCGTTTTTGCCCTGATACTGAGCAGCGAACGCCAGGCCATCAACCAGGCCAAAGAAGTTGCTGTTGCGGTAGGTCGCCAGACCGTTAGAACGACCCAGCATAAAGTTGTCAGAACGGCCAGAGTCGCCGCCGAAGACTGGCAGAACGTCGGTCCAAGCCAGTGGATCGTAGCCTACGCCGTAGTTACGGCCGTAGTCGAATGAGCCGTAGTCGCCAAATTTCAGACCGGCAAAGCCCAGACGGGTTTTGGAACCTTCAGTACCCTGAGATTCAGCAACGTTTGCCTGGATGTTATATTCCCACTGGCCGTAACCGGTCAGCTGGTCGGTAATCTGCGTTTCACCCTTGAAACCAAAGCGCACATAAGAGGCGTCGCCATCGTTGCCAGCATCGTCAGAGAATGTGTGGCGTGCGTCAACTTTTCCGTAGAGGTCCAGTTTGTTGCCATCTTTGTTATAGATTTCTGCTGCATTTGCTGCACCGGCAGCTAACAGAGCAGGGATAACCACTGCAAGAATGTTGCGCTTCATCATTATTTATTACCCTCATTGGAGTTATCTGGACACCTGCCACTGCCGTCAGGAAAACTTTACAGGAACCCTGAAAGAAGTTTGGTGTCTCATATGTCTGCACGCATCTTTTCACTCCGCAGTTGCTATTTCTAGCCCGAAAATGATTCAAATCTCCTAATTGAGTATCAAAAAGAAAAATTGTGTGACAATTTGTAATAATTACGGAACTTTGTGAGATATCTCAAAATTTACAAAAATAAAAAAAGGCCGGCAGTGCCGACCTCGTTATATATATGAATTTCTTATATTTAATGCCAGATATCAGAAATTCGCGTTGCGTGGGGTACGCGGGAAGGGGATAACGTCCCTTACATTTTGTACGCCGGTGACATAGGCGATCAAACGTTCAAACCCTAAACCAAAGCCGGCATGCGGTACGGTGCCGTAACGACGCAGGTCGCGATACCACCAGTAATCTTCTTTGTTCAGCCCCATTTCTGCCAGACGGGCATCCAGCACATCCAGTCGCTCTTCACGCTGTGATCCGCCAATGATTTCGCCAATGCCCGGTGCCAGGACATCCATTGCCGCCACGGTTTTACCGTCATCATTCATACGCATGTAGAACGCTTTAATATCTTTCGGGTAGTTCTTCACCACGACCGGCGCCTTAAAATGTTTCTCGGCCAGATAACGCTCATGTTCAGAAGAGAGATCCACACCCCATGAAACCGGGTTTTCGAAGCTCTGACCGCTCTTCAGCAGAATGTCAACTGCATCGGTATAGTCTACCTGGGCAAAATCGGTGGTAACAAAACGCTCAAGGCGGGCCACGGCGTCTTTATCCACGCGCTCAGCAAAGAACGCCATGTCATCGGCACGTTCGTTCAGTACCGCTTTAAAGACATATTTCAGCATCGCTTCAGCCAGCGCTGCAGCGTCATCCAGCGTGGCAAACGCCACTTCCGGCTCCAGCATCCAGAATTCTGCCAGGTGACGGCTGGTGTTGGAGTTTTCCGCACGGAACGTCGGGCCAAAAGTGTAGACTTTTGACAGCGCACAGGCGTAGGTTTCAGCATTCAGCTGACCCGATACGGTCAGAAACGCCTCTTTGCCAAAGAAATCTTTGTCATAGTCCACCTTGCCCTGCGGATCGCGCGGCAGGTTTTCCATATCCAGCGTTGATACGCGGAACATCTCGCCGGCGCCTTCAGTATCTGACGCGGTGATCAGCGGCGTGGAAACCCAGAAATAGCCGTTCTCATGGAAAAAGCGATGCAGCGCCTGCGCCAGAGTATGACGTACGCGCGCGACGGCGCCTACCAGGTTAGTGCGCGGGCGCAGATGAGCCACTTCGCGCAGATATTCAATGCTGTGACGCTTGGCGGCCATCGGATAAGTGTCGGGATCGTCAACCCAGCCGGTCACTTCAATACGGGTGGCCTGCAGCTCAAATGCCTGACCCTGGCCCGGTGATTCCACCACGGTGCCGGTGACAATGACCGAGCAGCCGGTGGTCAGACGCAGCACTTCATCCTGATAATTATTCAGAGAATTATTGACGACAGCCTGAACGGGATTAAAGCAGGAACCGTCATAAACGGCGATAAAGGAAAGACCGGCTTTGGAATCTCTTCGGGTACGCACCCAGCCGCGTACGGTGACTTCACTGTCAACCGCGACCCGGCCGTGCAGTACATCCGCTACAGGCACTACGCTCATAAAAATCTCTCTATATATAGATGAAATAACAGGTGTCCCGCCGCACTTTGCTATCGTCACAGGTGACACACAGTGCTGGCAGAAACAGCCAATTCTCCCACGTTCAGGGGTGTTGCTATGTTACTTGTGAGCCATCAGGAAACAAGCAAAATTGCGGGAAGCGAGTGATTTTAATGGCGGCGGGCAGGGTAGCAGACCCTGCCCGGGGCAGGTCAGCTGGCGCGTTTCACCAGCGGCAGGTCAAATGCTTTGCGCAGCGCACGGACAAAGGCTTTATCCTGACAAATCGTTTTACCCGGGCTGTCAGAGAGTTTAGCCACCGGTTTGCCGTTGCAGCTGACCAGTTTGATCACGATATTAAGCGGCGTTACGCCCGGAATATCGCAGGTCAGGCGCGTGCCAATACCAAACACCACGTTGGCACGCTGGCCAAAATGACGATAAAGCGCCAGCGCTTTATCCAGGTTGAGATTGTCAGAGAACACCAGCGTTTTGCTGCGCGGATCAATGCCGAGCCGCTCATAGTGCGCAACGGCTTTTTCACCCCACTCAACCGGATCGCCGGAGTCGTGGCGCAGCCCCTGATAGCGATGCGCAAAGCCGGGACCAAAGTCGCGTAAAAAGGCGTCCATAGTGATGCAGTCAGTGAGCGCAATGCCCAGCTGGTCATCATATTCATCCAGCCACGACTGCAGCGCCGCGCGCTGGCTGTTGGCCAGTACCGGGCTGATCTGCTGATGTGCCTGGAACCACTCGTGTGCCTGAGTGCCAACCGGCGTCAGCTGCAGGCGACGCGCCAGATCGTAATTACTGGTGCCAACCAGCCACGGAAAGTCTGCTTTTAGCGTACTGACAATCGTCTCCTGCACTTCCTGCGAATAGCGGCGGCGCGTGCCGAAATCCATCAGCTGAAAGCGGGACATATCGAGATCGGTCACCTGAGCCCGAAACGCCGAGAGCTTTTGCTGCAGATGTGCGACCGCCTGCTCTGCGGCGATCTGCGGCGTGCGGTGGCGGTGTACCACTTCACTGATCAGCGCCAGCAGCGGCACTTCCCACAGAATAACCTCGCGCCACGGGCCGCGGATCTGAATGCGCAGCTGGCCGCGTTCGTCCTGCACCTCAACCTGCGCCGGGTTGAAGCGAAAGGCGCGTAGCCAGGTCAGATAGTCGTGCTGGAAAAAAGGCAGGTTACTGAGCCAGGCAAATTCATCATCGCTCAGGGTTAACTCTTGCAGGGTATCAATTTGCGCGCGAATCTCGCCGGCATACTGGCCAAGCTGTTCATCGCTGCGACAGCGAAATTCTGCGGTAACCGGGACATCGTAGTAACGATGATATACGGCCTGCTGCATATGAAGCTTGTACGCATCGGTATCAAGCAGCGTGGTCAAAATCGGGGAAGCGTGTCCAGTCATGGTGCGTTTCAGCATCCTCTTCCGCGGAGCAGAGCCCGGTGTTTAACAAAATCCTAAAGACGCAGGAGTATAAAACAGTAATCTCTGCGATCACACCACATTTGCAGGTGGCGGGTCGAGGGTCAATTGTGCCATTGTTACTGAATTGTAGCCTTTTCTGCGCCGGCGCGCATTGCGCATGGCAACTCTCCGCCAGGCCGCTTAGACTTTGAGATATTTGCGCCACCGCAACAGGATGGCCTCAACATAACAACGATGTGAGAAGGATATATGACGCAACAGCCGCACATTAAATATCGCCACGACTACCGGGCGCCTGATTACACCATTACAGACATCGACCTGACATTTGATCTGGATGCCACAGAAACACGCGTGACGGCCATCAGCCAGGTGAAACGTCTCGGCACCGCCGACGCCAGTCTGCATCTTGATGGCGAAGCGCTGACGCTGGTTGAGCTGACGGTAGATGACGCGCCCTGGCCGCACTATCGCGAAGAGGCGGGTACGCTGATCCTCAGCCAGCTGCCTGACAATTTTACGCTGCGCATTGTAAACCTGATCCATCCGGCGAAAAACAGCGCGCTGGAAGGACTGTATCAGTCAGGAGAAGCGCTCTGCACCCAGTGTGAGGCGGAAGGTTTCCGGCACATTACCTGGTATCTGGATCGTCCCGATGTGCTGGCGCGCTTTACCACCACGCTCCGGGCCGATCCGGTGCGCTACCCGTATCTGCTCTCCAACGGTAACAAGCTAAAGAACGGCGAGCTGGACGACGGGCGTCACTGGGTAACGTGGCAGGATCCGTTCCCGAAACCCTGCTATCTGTTTGCGCTGGTGGCAGGCGACTTCGATGTGCTGCGCGACAGTTTTACCACCCGTTCAGGACGCGACGTCGCGCTGGAGATCTTTGTTGACCGCGGGAACCTCGATCGGGCCGACTGGGCGATGACCTCCCTGAAAGCCAGCATGAAATGGGATGAGGAGCGCTTCGGTCTCGAATATGACCTCGATATCTTTATGATTGTCGCGGTGGATTTTTTCAATATGGGCGCAATGGAGAATAAAGGCCTTAACGTCTTCAACTCCAAATATGTGCTGGCAAAAGCGGAAACCGCGACCGATAAAGATTATCTCGGCATTGAGGCGGTGATTGGTCATGAGTATTTCCATAACTGGACCGGTAACCGCGTGACCTGTCGCGACTGGTTCCAGCTCAGCCTGAAAGAAGGTCTGACGGTGTTCCGCGATCAGGAGTTCAGCTCCGATCTCGGCTCCCGCGCGGTGAACCGTATTGATAACGTGCGGGTGATGCGCGGTGCGCAGTTTGCCGAAGATGCCAGCCCGATGGCGCATCCGATCCGTCCGGATCAGGTGATTGAGATGAACAACTTCTATACCCTGACGGTGTATGAGAAGGGATCGGAAGTGATCCGCATGATGCATACGCTGCTGGGTGAAGAGAAGTTTCAGCAGGGCATGCAGTGCTACTTTGAACGTCACGACGGCAGTGCGGCAACCTGCGATGATTTTGTCCAGGCGATGGAAGATGCCTCTGGCGTCGACTTAACGCAGTTCCGCCGCTGGTACAGCCAGTCAGGTACGCCGGTAGTGAGCGTGCGCGATGATTATAATCCGGAGCTGGAGCAGTATACCCTGCATGTCACCCAGCATACGCCGCCAACCGCAGATGGTCAGGAGAAGCTGCCGCTGCACATTCCGCTGGATATTGAACTCTACGATAACGAAGGCAAAGTGATCCCGCTGCAGCATAACGGCCAGCCGGTACATCATGTGCTGAACGTGACGCAGGCGTTTCAGACCTTTGTCTTTGATAACGTCTATTTTCAGCCGGTGCCATCGCTGCTGCGGGAATTCTCTGCACCGGTAAAACTGGACTATAAGTGGAGCGACGCACAGCTTACCTTCCTGATGCGTCACGCGCGCAATGAATTCTCCCGCTGGGATGCGGCGCAGAGTCTGCTGGCAACCTATATACGTCTCAACGTTGCGCGTTACCAGCAGGGCCAGCCGCTGTCGCTGCCTCTGCACGTCGCTGACGCTTTCCGGGCGGTGCTGCTGGATGAGCAGGGCGATCCGGCGCTGATGGCGCTGATCCTGACTCTGCCATCAGAAAATGAGATGGCAGAGCTGTTCGACATCATCGATCCACAGGCGATTGCCGCCGTACGCCATGCGCTGATGCGCACGCTGGCAAACGAGCTGAACGATGAGTGCTATGCGCTCTATCTGGCCAGCCAGAGCAGTGAATATCGCGTTGAGCATGCAGAAATTGGCCGGCGCGCGCTGAAAAATGTCTGCCTGAGCTATCTGGCGCTGGGCGATACGACGCAGGCCGATCGGCTGGTTCAGGCGCAGTATGCGCACGCCACGAATATGACCGATGCGCTGGCAGCACTTTCGGCTGCGGTGATGGCGCAGCTGCCGTGCCGCGATGCGCTGCTGGCTGCCTGGGATGAGCGCTGGCATCAGGACGGTCTGGTAATGGATAAATGGTTTATGCTGCAGGCGACCAGCCCGGCGCCAGAGGTGTTACGCAACGTACGGGCGCTGCTGAACCATCGCTCCTTTACCATGGGTAACCCTAACCGCATCCGGGCGCTGATTGGCGCATTCGCGGCGGGTAACCCGGCGGCGTTTCATGCACAGGATGGCAGCGGCTATCAGTTCCTGGTTGAGATGCTGACCGATCTCAACACGCGTAACCCGCAGGTGGCCGCACGCATGATTGAGCCCCTGATCCGCCTGAAACGCTACGATGCGGGACGTCAGGCGCTCATGCGTCAGGCGCTGCAGCAGCTAAAAGCGCTGGATAATCTCTCCGGCGATCTCTATGAGAAAATCACCAAAGCGCTGAACGCGTAATCCTCAGCCGCCGCGATCGTCACCGATCGCGGCGGCCCATTCTGTGGCTCCGCGGGCATGAATTCTGGCAAGACGCCCACGCTTAAACAGCTGCTTTTGCCAGCCATCTGTCAGGGTGTACTGTGCTGATTTATGTGTTATGTTATAACATCAATAAAACAGGATGTGAGTAGAGTAAGATGAAAGTAGCGTATTGGACACTATTTCTGGGAATAGCCTGCAGTTCACCGGTGTTTGCACACGGTGGTCATTCGCACGGGGCTCCGTTAAGTGCAAAAGAAGTCAGTGCGGCAAACGGCATTTTTGCCGATGCCGACATCAAAGATCGACCGCTTTCTGACTGGGAAGGCGTATGGCAGTCAGTGTATCCGTATGCCAAAGATGGCGCGCTGGATCCGGTATTTCGTAAAAAGGCGGCAGCTGATAAAACGCGCTCATTCAGCGACATTAAACACTATTATCTCACCGGCTATGCCAGCGATATCACTGACATCGGCATTGAAAACGACGTCATGGAGTTTACCGAAAAAGGCGAAGTCAGCAGCTGTAAATATGCGTACAAAGGCTACAAGGTGCTCAACTACGTTTCCGGTAAAAGAGGCGTGCGCTATCTGTTTGAGTGCACCGATAAAGCCAGTAAAGCGCCGCATTTTGTGCAGTTCAGCGACCATATTATCAGCCCGCGAAAATCGTCGCATTTTCACATTTTTACAGGCAACGTATCGCAGGCCGCACTGTTTGATGAACTGGAAAACTGGCCCACTTTCTTTCCTTACCAGCTGACCAAAGCACAGGTGGTGGATGACCTGCTGCATCACTGATGTCGCCGCCCGCTGGCGAATCTGACGGCCAGCGGGCAGGGCGTTTAGCGCTGCCGGGCAAAGCGCAGCGGCTGTTCAGCGGCGCTGCGCTTCATTATCCGATCCAGCACGCCTGCTTCCAGCTCAGCCAGCCGTGCTGACCCTTTGCGGCGCGGGCGCGGCACATCAACCGTCAGATCAAGGCCAATTTTACCCTCTTCAATCAGTAAGACCCGATCGGCGAGTGCCACCGCCTCGCTGACATCATGCGTCACCAGCAGTACCGTAAAGTTATGCTGATGCCAGAGTGATTCAATCAGCCCCTGCATCTCAATACGGGTTAAGGCATCCAGCGCGCCCAGCGGCTCATCCAGCAGCAGTAAGCCAGGACGGTGGATCAGCGCCCGCGCCAGCGCCACGCGCTGCTTCTGTCCGCCCGAAAGGGCAGCAGGCCATTCATTTGCGCGATCGGCAAGGCCTACCGCCTCAAGTGCCGCCTGCGCAGCGCTGCGCCATTCACGACCACGTAAGCCGAGTCCGACGTTATCGATCACTTTCTTCCACGGCAGCAGGCGCGCATCCTGAAACATCAGTCGCGTATCGTCGCGCGCCGCGGCCAGCGGCGCGTGACCCGCCAGCAGCTCGCCCTGGCTGGCCACTTCCAGTCCGGCCAGCAGCCGCAGCAGAGTGCTTTTGCCGCAGCCGCTGCGTCCGACCACGGCAACAAACTGCCCGGCCGGAATATGCAGACTGACCTGGTCGAGAATAGTACGGTTGCCATAATGCTTAGACAGATTACTGATGGCGACCGGCGTGCCGCTGATCAGGCGCGGCGGGTGCTGTACGGCATTGCTCATGCGTTGCTCTCCTTCAGTTGCCAGGCCGGGTGCCAGCGCAGCCAGATACGCTCCAGCAGCTGCGCCGCCACGTCTGCCAGTTTACCCAGCAGGGCATACAGAATAATGGCCACCACGACCACGTCAGTTTGCAGAAATTCGCGCGCGTTCATCGCCAGATAGCCGATGCCGGAGTTAGCTGAAATTGTTTCAGCCACAATCAGCGTCAGCCACATCAGACCCAGCGCAAAGCGCACGCCGACCATGATGCCGGGCAGGGCACCTGGCAGGATAACCTGCGTGAACAGCGACCAGCCGGAGAGGCCATAGCTGCGCGCCATCTCTATCAGGCCGCGATCGATATTTCGGATCCCGTGATAGGTATTGAGATAGATCGGAAACAGCGTACCAAGCGCGACCAGGAAAATTTTGGCCGATTCATCAATGCCGAACCAGAGGATCACCAGCGGGATCAGCGCCAGATGCGGCACATTGCGCAGCATCTGAAGTGAGGTATCCAGCAGGCGCTCACCGGTACGCGATGTGCCGGTGATAAGCCCCAGCACCAGCCCGAGCGAGCCGCCGATAGCAAAACCCAGCAGCGCGCGCCAGCTGCTGATCGCCAGGTGCTGCCACAGTTCGCCGCTGGCGGTCAGCTGCCAGAAGGTGGTCACAATTTTCTCCGGCGCCGGTAAAATCCGCGTGGAGAGCCAGCCCTGTGATGATGAAAGCTGCCATACCGCAATCACTCCCACCGGCAGCAGCCAGGGCAGCAGCGCATTGCGCAGCCTTTTTATCTGCTCAGACATCGTGTCCCCTTAGCTCTGCGCAACTTTCTGCGGCGTAAAATCATTGGCCACGGCCTCGCCGTGCGCCTGCACGACGCGGGGTTTGGGCACCTCCGGCACGGCCAAGTCAAGATGGGGAAACAGCAGCTCGCCAACGCGATACGCTTCCTCCAGATGCGGATAGCCAGAGAGAATAAAGGTTTCAATGCCCAGCGCCTGATATTCGCGCATGCGCTCTGCAACAGTAGGCCCGTCGCCCACCAGCGCGGTACCGGCTCCGCCGCGTACCAGGCCGACCCCTGCCCAGAGGTTTGGACTGATCTCCAGCTTATCGCGCTGGCCGCCGTGCAGCGCAGCCATCCGCTGCTGCCCGACCGAATCAGTGCGGGCAAACGCCGCCTGTGCTTTGGCAATCGTGGCGTCATCCAGATGTGAAATGAGCCGATCCGCTGCCTGCCACGCCTCTTCATTGGTTTCGCGCACAATCACATGCAGACGAATACCGAAGCGCACTGTGCGCCCCTGCGCTGCGGCTTTGGCGCGAACCTGCTCAATTTTCTCTTTGACCAGCGCGGGCGGTTCGCCCCAGGTGAGATAAACATCAACCTGTTCAGCAGCCAGATCCTGCGCAGCATCAGAAGAGCCACCGAACCAGAGTGGCGGGCGCGGTTGCTGTACCGAACGGAACATCAGGCGGGCACCGCGCACTTTGACGTGTTTGCCCTCATAGTCCACCGTTTCGCCTTCAGAAACGCGTCGCCAGATGCGGGTAAACTCCGCCGATTCTGCGTAGCGCTCGCGATGGTCGAGAAACACGCCATCGCCCGCCAGCTCTTCCGGATCGCCCCCGGTCACCAGGTTAAACAGCGCGCGGCCGTTAGAGAGGCGATCCAGCGTTGCCGCCTGACGTGCGGCCTGGGTCGGCGAGATCACGCCGGGACGCAGTGCCACCAGAAAGCGCAGGCGCTGCGTAACCGGGATCAGCGAGGCTGCGACCAGCCAGGCATCTTCGCAGGAGCGTCCGGTCGGGATCAGGACGCCGCCAAAACCCAGCCGGTCAGCGGCCTGTGCTATCTGCTGCAGATAACCGTGATCAACCGGTCGGGCGCCATCAGCGGTCCCCAGATAGTGTCCATCGCCGTGCGTGGGAAGAAACCAGAAAACAGATACGCTCATTGTGTTATTCCTTATTAGTGGGCCGTACGGGGCTGCCAGATGCGATCGGCGATGGTGAGTTTGACCGGCAACAGATGGCTGCTATAAAACAGATCGGCAGTTTGCTGCTGGGCGGCGGCGGTGCGTTCACTGACGGGTGTGATCGTGGTGGGCGGGCGATGGTCGAGATAGCTCGCCAGCACCGGTTCTGGCAGGCCCATCGCCTGCGCCAGCAGGTCGATACTCTGCGCGCGCTGGCTCTGCGTCAGCGCATCCGCCTCGCTGAAGGTGGCCAGCACCTGGCTGAGGGTGTCGGGGCTGGCTTCAGCAAACTGTCGGGTCGCCAGATAGAAAGAGCCGGTCAGGTTCAGCGTGCTGCCGTCAGTGAGGACGCGTACGTTGCCCTGCTGCAGGGCGGCTGAGTAATAGGGATCCCAGATCGCCCAGGCGTCAACGTTACCCTGCTGAAACGCCGCGCGGGCATCGGCTGGCGTCAGATAGACCGGCTGAATATCGGTGAAACTCAGACCCGCCTGCTGCAGCGCGCGCAGCAGCAGATTGTGCGAGCTGGAGCCTTTCTGAAAGGCAACTTTGCGGCCTTTCAGGTCGGCCACGCTGTGGATGGGGCTGTTCTGCGGCACCAGGATCACTTCTGCTTTAGGTTTTGCGGGTTCCGATCCGACATAAAGCAAATCGGCACCGGCGGCCTGCGCAAACAGCGGAGGAATATCCCCGGTGCTGCCTAAATCGATACTGCCGATATTAAGCGCTTCCAGCATCTGCGGGCCGGCAGGAAATTCAATCCACTTAATTGCCATTGCCGGAAAACGCTGCTCCAGCAGCCGATGCGATTTTGCCAGCACCATGCTGACCGAACCTTTCTGATAGCCGATGCGGATTTGAGCAGGCGCGTCCGCTGCGCTGGCCGTCATGGTAAACAGGGCAGCCAGCGCCGGCAGCAGCAGAGCCGTTATAAGTCGTTTCACGATAGTGTCTCCTCAGACAGCCCGGGCAAAGGGCAGATGACGGCGCTGCAGCGCGAGCCAGAAGCTCTCCAGCGCATCATCAATGCGGGAGGTGAGATCGCCGGCAAACTCCGGCTGGCGGTCGTAGTGCGTAATCTGCAGATCCTGCGCAAATACCCCCTGTAACACTTCCTGCGCTTTCAGCGCACTCAGTACCGGTTTGAGCCCGTAATCCAGCGCCAGCATATGTGCCACACTGCCGCCACTTGCCAGCGGCAGCACGACTTTCTCTTCCAGCGCCCGCTCCGGCAGCAGGTCCAGCACGGTTTTTAACGCACCTGAAAATGACGCTTTATAAACAGGCGTGGAAACGATGATGCCGGTTGCGCTGGCGACGTCAGCGCTGAACGCCTTCAGCGCCGGTGAGTCAAAACGGGCATGGATCAGCTCATCTGGCGGAAAATTGTGAATATTCCATGCAACAACGTCCGCCCCCCGGGCTTCGAGCTTGCGCTGGCAGTGCGTCAGCAGCGCCGTGGAACGTGAAGGAAAACGGGGGCTGCCCGCCAGCGTAAGAATCCGCATACCTGCTCCTTATATCAAAAAGTTATCGATTTTAGGTAATTGAGAACTGATTGAGTTAATCCTGCCAGAGCAGCGGAAAAGGGGTAAATGATTTATCCGGCAATCAAAAGCATTAAAACGGCAAATGAATCCCGCCCTGCATATGTTGTACACAGGGAGAGGAGATGAACGGCGGCAGATAAAATGGCCCGATTTCTGTTTTTTATTAATGAAAATAAGAAAAAGCGGCGGCATTGACGCCGGCGGTTTTTAAGAATTACTCCTGTGGGCGCTGTCACATTTTTGTGTCACGCTTGAAGACATTGAGAAAAATACCCAGACCCCCTTACTTTTATGTCTATCAAACGTAATGCGATTGCCAACTATGTCGGGCAGATCTACCTGACGCTGTCAGGTATTTTAGTGGTGCCGCTCTATATTCAGCATCTGGGTATGGAAGCGTATGGCCTGGTTGGCTTCTTTTCTATTTTACTGACCTGGCTGCAGCTGCTGGATGCGGGCGTTTCCACCACGCTGATGCGGGAAGCCGCACGCTACCGCGCCAATCAGGCGGAATTTGTCTGGTTTCCGGCGCTGTTTACCACGCTGACGCGCTTTTTCCTTTTTTCCACGCTGGTCCTGGTGGTGCTGGGCTGGCTGGCAACGCCGTGGATAGCAACCCACTGGCTGGATGCACGTCATCTGCCGGCCGGCGATGTGGTTATCGCCGTGGCCATTATGGTGATCACCGCAGCCATTCGCTGGCGCACCAGCCCCTATCGCAGCGTGATCATCGGCTTCGAACATCAGGTCTGGCTGAATGGCGTTAACCTGACTATCACCACGCTGCGCACGTTTGGTGCGGTGCTGGTGATCCAGCTCTTCGCTAATGCAGTACTGACGTTCTTTATCTGGCAGCTGCTGGTCTCTGTTGCTGAGGCGGGATGCTGTATCTGGAAGGCGCACCAGCTCATTCCGCGCGCGGCGCGTAAAGAGAAGCGCAGCGACCTGAAAGCAGTGCTGAGGCCTTTTATTCGTTTTGCGCTGAGCGCCGCGTTTTCCAGCGCAATCTGGACGTTTATCTCGCAGATTGACCGACTGGTACTGTCCAAAACCCTGCCGCTGAGCGAGTACGGATCATTTACCGTCGTGGCCACGGCGGCAACCGGTATCCTGCTGCTCAGCAGCCCGATTATGCAGGCGATTGTGCCGCGTATGACCGGCATGAAAACGCAGCAACAGGGCGATGCGGAATCACTGCGGCTCTACCGTTACACTACGCAGGCTGTCGCCATCTTTATGGCTCCGCTCAGCATCACTATCGCCTGCTATTCAGGCCCGCTGCTCTGGGCGTGGACGCAAAAAACGCAGATTGTCGATGAGATGGCTTTTGTCCTGACGCTTTATGCATTAGGCAGCGGAATTCAGGCGATCTGTGGCTTGCTCTATCACCTGCAATACGTCAATGGCAACCTCAAGCTGCATATGCAGGGCTTTACCCTGTTTGCCATTCTGCTGGTGCCGCTTAACATCTGGTGTGCGATTCACTACGGCGCGCTGGGAACCGGCTGGCTGTGGCTGGCGCAGAACATTTTCTACCTGGCTGGCTGGGCATGGCTGGTACACCGTCGCTTTGCGCCGGGTATTCACTTTACCTGGCTCACGCGCGATGTGGCGCTGATCTGGGCCGTATCGGGCCTGATTGCTGGCCTGAGCACGCTGCTGCCTATTGAGTGGAATCAGAATCGCTGGATCAACCTGCTCTGGCTGGCATTGATTGGTGCCGTGAATCTCGGTGTCTGCTGTCTGCTGCACAGCCTGGTGCTGAAGCGCCTGCGCCGCACCCCTGTTGTTAATGCTGAAGAAAGAGGATAAGTATGACGTCGCGTCACGCACCGACTGTATCGGTCATTATTCCTAACTGGAACTGCGCCCCGTGGCTGCCGGAGACGATGCAGTCGCTGCTGCAGCAGACGTCGCCGGCAGATGAGATCATTATTATCGACGATGGCTCAACGGATGAGAGCGTGAGCTGGCTTACGGCGTTCGCCGCTGCGCATCCGCAGGTCACCCTGCTGAGCGGCAACCGCGGCGGCGTCAGCGCGGCGCGGATGAAAGGGATGGCGGTCGCCACCGGCGATTTTATCTACTTTATGGATGCCGATGACTTTATCTCTGCCGATCTCTTCGCTGACTTCCGGCGCGCGCAGGCGCAGCATAACGAACTCGAGCTGTTCTGCTTCGGTGCAAAAATGTTTTTTGATGTGCCGGAGCCGCAGCGCCACTATCAGACGATACATCAGCGTCACGTCAGCGGCCTGTTTTCCGGCGGCAGCGAAAGTCTGCGTACGCTGATCCAGCATCAGTCGGCGCATCGGGTGATCTGGAGCAGCATTATTTCCCGGCAGCTGATTGAGCGGCTGGGGCTGAGTTTCCTGCCGATTCAGAACCATGAAGATGCGCCCTTTATGTTTGCGCTCTATATGCAGGCGCACAGCTTTTACTGCACCAGCGAGAGTTATTACTACAAGCGCTTTATGCTGAGCTCACTGTCGCAAAGCACCCGCGACTTCTCATGGATCAAAAACTATTTTATCGCCCGCGACAGCAGCGAAGCCTTTTTGCGTGCGCATCAGCTGCCGCAGGATGACGCATTACTGGATGACTACTATCAGACCATTATGCATGGCTGCCTGGCGCAGATCCGCAAACACCGCATCAGGGTACCTGCAGAGTGGCAGCCGCGGGTGAATGCACTGGTTCGGCGCGTTTTACGCCATAATACCCGACTGAAACTGCTGTGGTATTGTCCGCCGCTCTATCACGGTCTGCAGGCGTGCCGTAATCGCCTGAGTCGTTATTCGTCCCGCCGTTGATCGCGATCGTATTCTGCGTTTCGTCACCAATTTACTTTTGCGCCAGAGCACCTTACCATTCTGGCGCACGTCATCCCGTGCACCCGCTGTTTCTTCGTTTACTGCCATTCAGGAGAGTGCATGTTATATCCCATCGTCCGGCCCGCCCTGTTTAAACTCGATCCCGAGCGCGCGCATGAACTCACCTTCCAGCAGCTGCGTTTTATCAGCGGTACGCCGCTGGAAGGGCTGATCCGGCAGTCGCTGCCGGCGCGTCCGGTCAGTTGTATGGGCCTCACGTTTCCCAACGCGCTGGGTCTGGCAGCCGGTCTGGATAAAAACGCGGAGTGTATCGATGCATTCGGCGCAATGGGGTTTGGCTTTATCGAGGTGGGAACCGTGACGCCGCGTGCACAGCCGGGCAATGATAAACCGCGCATGTTTCGTCTGGTTGAGGCGGGCGGCATCATTAACCGGATGGGATTTAATAACCACGGGGTTGATCACCTGGTAGAGAACGTTAAAAAAGCGCGATTTAAAGGCGTGCTGGGGATCAATATTGGCAAAAATAAAGATACTCCGGTAGAGCAGGGGAAAGATGATTACCTGATCTGCATGGAGAAGGTCTACGCCCACGCGGGTTATATTGCGATAAATATCTCTTCACCTAACACGCCGGGGCTGCGTACGCTGCAATATGGCGATGCGCTGGACGATTTGCTGGCAGCCATTAAATTAAAACAGCAGGAATTACAGCAGCGACACCTTAAATATGTTCCGGTGGCAGTAAAGATTGCGCCGGATCTGTCTGAGGAGGAATTAATCCAGGTCGCTGACAGTCTGGTGCGCCACCAAATTGACGGAGTAATTGCAACCAATACCACGCTGGATCGTACGCTGGTCAGCGGGCTTAAATATGCGGATGAAGCGGGCGGCCTGAGCGGGCGCCCGGTGCAGGCGCGCAGCACCGAGGTGATCCGCCGACTGGCACTGGAGCTGCAGGGGCGCTTACCGGTTATTGGTGCAGGGGGAATAGATTCACTGATCGCCGCCCGGGAAAAAATTGCCGCGGGCGCCACGCTGGTGCAGATATACTCCGGATTTATTTATCAGGGACCGGCTTTAATTAAAGATATCGTGACCCACCTCTAAGACATATCTCACTTTCCCCGGCCAGGGGGTTTATTTCTCCCTCTGGCTCGTTTATATTTTCCCCTGTTGTTCTATTTTTCAGCTTTTTGCTTAAAGCGATATTTTATTTTTTAGGCGCCATTTAGCGCAGCAGAACCCAACAGGGCACATCATGAAAATCAAACCCGATGACAACTGGCGCTGGTATTACGACGCCGAGCATGACCGTATGATGCTTGATTTGGCTGATGGCACACTCTTCCGCTCCCGCTTCTCCCGCAAAATGCTGACCCCCGACGCGTTTAACAGCAGCGGCTTCTGCGTCGATGACGCCGCACTCTATTTCAGTTTCGACGATCGCTGTCGTGAGTGTGAATTATCCGCTCATCAGCGAGCCGAGCTGATCCTGAATGCGCTGGTGGCAAGCCGCTTTCTTAAGCCGCTGATGCCGAAAAGCTGGCACTTTATCAGCCACAAACACAGCTGGCAGCCGGTCGCGGGCGATATGGTCACGGCTACGCTGGCAGAGAGTGGTGAGCAGGCGCAGCTGCTGGTGGTAGAGAGCAGTGAAAACGCGGCACTCTGCCTGGTTGCACAGCCAGGACTGAGCGTGGCGGGAAAAAGTATGCAGCTGGGCGATGCGATCAAAATCATGAACGATCGCCTGCAGCCGCTGCAGCTGGCGACCTGGTACGCGCGCGCGGTTTAGCCCTTACGCCAGGTCAATATCACTGGCCGGAATACAGCTGCAGCTCAGAATCGTGCCGTCAGCGCGTACGGCGCTCTGCTTTAACGGCCTGACGGTGCCGGACACCAGCGTCACTTTACAGCTGCCGCACAGCCCGGCCCGGCAGGAATAGGGAATGCGAAACCCTGCCATCTCCAGCTGTTCCAGTAATACCTGCTGATTATCTCCCTCAAAGCGCCGGCCCTGACAGGTAATGGTAACGCTGGCAGGCGTGCCTGTCTCTGCGTTCAGCGGCGCCGCAATTTCGCCGGCCCCGTAGCCGCGCGGGGTATGACGTTCCAGAATAGTCACGCTGTCGCCGCTGCGGATCAGCCCGCTGTTCAGGGCAACCAGATTCAGGCCAAAATCGATATCCCCGCTGCCATCCTGCGCGCTGCGAAAGCCCTGCAGCGTGGTCAGCGGCTCACCCGCGCGGTGTTTTTCTCCGCTTTCCGTTCCGATAGTGGTGAATACGCAGCGGCTGCACGGTTTCGGCACGATAAACTCAACGTCACCGATTTTCAGCCGCTTCCAGCTATCCTCATCCCAGGCAGCGACACCGCTGACCACCAGGTTAGGGCGAAACTGCTCCACGCGTACGCCAGCCGGGCAGCGCTGCTGCAGATCCTGCAGAGACGCCATATTGACCAGCAGAAACGGATAGCCGTCGGCAAAGCCGAGCGGCACGGCGTCAAAACGCTTTACGCGACGTGTCGGCGTTTCGCCCACCCAGCGCAGCTGTACCGGGCGCGGAAAATAGTCGCTCAGCCAGCGGTTGATCGTTTCCGGCGCGGTGCGGGCAGTAAAGGTGTTACCCCAGACAACGGTTTCACTCTCTTCTGCCGCAAAGTCGGCATAGCGGATCAGCGCCTGCTGGCCGTCCGGCGCGTTAATCAGCAGGCCATCCGGCAGCATAACCGGCGTAAAACGTACCAGCTGCGGAAACTGACGGGCGGTGATGAATGTCCCGTCTGGCTCTGCAATCATAAAGATGCGATCGAACGCCAGACCGCTCTGCAGCACCTGTGCGTGCGACTGCTGCTGGCCGCGCATCGATTTGACCGGGTGAATATAAAGACGGGATAAGGTAATCATCATCGTTCCATGCAGACAAAAAGAAGCTAACTTTATGACATAGGACGCTGATTCGCTATAATGCGCAACAATTTTAGCAAGAGTATAAGTGACGATATGAATTCTCTGTTTGCCAGTACGGCGCGTGGGCTCGAAGAGCTGTTGAAAACTGAGCTGGACGCGCTGGGCGCGCAGGATTTGCAGGTGGTGCAGGGCGGCGTCCACTTCCGTGCCGACGATCGCGTTATGTATCAAAGCCTGCTGTGGAGCCGTCTGGCTTCACGTATTTTGCTGCCGCTGGGAGAATTCGGTGTCTGGAGTGACCTCGATCTCTATGTCGGCGCGCAGAGTATCCCCTGGGCTGAGCTGTTTGACAGCGAAACCACCTTTGCCATCCATTTCAGCGGCACTAATGACGTCATCCGCAACAGCCAGTTTGGTGCACTGCGTATCAAAGATGCGATCGTTGACTGTTTTACCCGTCAGGATCTGCCGCGTCCGAGCGTGGATCGCGAGCAGCCCGGTATTCGCATCAACGCCTGGCTGAATAAAGATCGCGTCAGCATCGCGCTGGATCTGAGCGGCACCGCGCTGCATCAGCGTGGCTATCGCCAGCAGACCGGTCAGGCCCCGCTGAAAGAGAATCTGGCGGCAGCCATTGTTATGCGTTCCGGCTGGCAGCCGGAAACCCCGCTGCTGGATCCCATGTGCGGTTCCGGCACGCTGCTGATTGAAGCTGCCCTGATTGCCTGCGATCGCGCGCCGGGTCTGCTGCGCAGCCACTGGGGCTTTAGCCGCTGGAAGCAGCACAATGCAGCGCTGTGGCAGGATCTGCGCAGCGAAGCGCTGCAGCGCGCGCGGGCTGGCACCGCGGCCACCCAGGCACGCTTCTTTGGTTATGATAACGATGGCCGCGTGCTGGAGTGGGCGCGCGCTAACGCACGTCGTGCCGGCGTTTTTGAGCTCTTCACCTTTGCGCAGCAGGATGTGCTGAAGCTGAGCAATCCGCTTGACGATAAAACCGCGACCGGAACGGTGCTGAGTAACCCGCCGTATGGTGAGCGCCTGGAGAGCGAGCCGGCGCTGATTGCGCTGCACAGCCAGCTGGGCCGCATTATGAAGCAGCAGTTTGGCGGCTGGAATCTGTCACTGTTCAGCGCCTCACCCGATCTGCTGAGCTGCCTGCAACTGCGCGCGGAGCGCCAGTTTAAAGCGAAAAATGGCCCGCTGGAGTGCGTGCAGAAAAACTATCAGCTGGCGGCCTCCGGTGCGGCTGGCAGCGCGCAGATTGCAGAGGATTTCGCGAACCGCCTGCGCAAAAACCTGAAGAAGCTGGAGAAGTGGGCGCGTCAGTCGGGCATTGAGTGCTATCGCCTCTATGATGCCGATCTGCCGGAATATAATGTCGCGGTCGATCGTTACGCCGACTGGGTAGTGGTACAGGAGTATGCGCCACCGAAAACCATTGATGCGGCGAAAGCGCGTCAGCGGCTGTTTGATGTCATCAGCGCTACGCTCAGCGTGCTGGAGATCCCGGCTAACCGGCTGGTGCTGAAAACCCGCGAGCGACAGAAAGGCAAAAATCAGTATCAAAAGCTGGGTGAAAAAGGCGAATTCTTTGAAGTGCAGGAGTTTAACGCCCGGCTGCTGGTAAACCTGACTGACTATCTTGATACCGGCCTGTTCCTCGATCACCGTATCGCGCGACGGATGCTCGGAGAAATGAGTAAAGGAAAAGACTTCCTGAACCTGTTCTCCTACACCGGCAGCGCCAGCGTGCATGCCGGACTGGGCGGAGCTAAATCCACCACCACGGTTGATATGTCGCGCACCTATCTTGAGTGGGCCGAGCGCAACCTGCGCATCAATGGCCTGACCGGCCGCCAGCATCGGCTGCTGCACGCCGACTGCCTGAGCTGGCTGCGTGAGAGTGATGAGCAGTTTGACCTGATCTTTATCGATCCGCCGACGTTCTCCAACTCCAAGCGAATGGAAGCTGATTTTGATGTGCAGCGCGACCATCTGATGCTGCTGCAAAATCTGAAGCGTATGCTGCGTCGCGGCGGCACTATTATGTTCTCTAACAATAAGCGCGGTTTTAAAATGGATCTGGAGGGCCTGCAACGGCTCGGCCTGCAGGCGCAGGAGATCACGCAAAAAACATTGTCTCAGGACTTTGCCCGTAATCGTCAAATTCACAACTGCTGGCTGGTCAGCCACGCCGGTAAGGAATAATTTATATGTCGTTGATCAGTATCCATGGTGCGTACCTCTCGTTCAGTGATGCGCCGCTGCTGGATAATACCGAACTGCACATCGAAGAGGGCGAGCGCGTCTGTCTGGTGGGCCGCAACGGTGCCGGTAAATCCACATTAATGAAAATCATCAACGGCGAACAGCCGCTGGATGATGGACGTATCATCTATGAACAGGACCTGATCGTGTCGCGGCTGCAGCAGGATCCGCCGCGCAATATCACCGGCTCGGTGTATGATTTCGTTGCTGAAGGCGTGGCCGAGCAGGCTGAGCATCTGAAAGCCTATCACGCGATTTCGCATAAAGTGATGGAGGATCCGAGCGAGAAAAACCTCAATGAAATGGGCCGGCTGCAGACGATTCTTGATCACCAGAATCTCTGGCAGCTCGACAGCCGTATCAACGATGTTCTGCAGCAGATTGGTCTGCAGGCCGACACGGAACTCTCTTCGCTCTCCGGTGGCTGGCTGCGCAAAGCCGCACTCGGCCGCGCGCTGGTCAGTAATCCGCGCGTGCTGATGCTGGATGAGCCTACTAACCACCTCGATATTGAAACCATCGACTGGCTGGAAACGTTCCTGAAAACCTTCACCGGCAGCATCGTGTTTATTTCGCATGACCGCTCGTTTATCCGCAACATGGCAACGCGCATTGTCGATCTTGACCGCGGCAAGCTGGTCTCCTGGCCGGGAGATTACGATCAGTTCCTGGTGGGGAAAGAGGAGGCGCTGCGGGTTGAAGAGATGCAGAATGCTGAATTTGACCGCAAGCTGGCGCAGGAAGAAGTGTGGATCCGTCAGGGGATCAAGGCGCGTCGCACCCGTAATGAAGGTCGCGTGCGGGCACTGAAGGCGCTGCGCCGTGAACGCTCTGAACGTCGTGACGTGATGGGCAAAGCCAACATGCAGGTCGGTGAAGCCGCGCGCTCCGGTAAAATTGTCTTTGAGCTGGAGAACGTGCACTACGGCGTGGAAGGCAAAACGCTGGTTAAAGACTTTTCAGCCCAGGTCCAGCGCGGCGATAAGATTGCGCTGATTGGCCCTAACGGCTGCGGCAAAACCACGCTGCTGCGCCTGATGCTGGGTCAGCTGAAAGCGGACAGCGGACGGGTTCACTGCGGCACCAAGCTTGAAATTGCCTATTTCGATCAGCATCGCGCTGAACTCGATCCGGACCGGACCGTGATGGATAACCTCGCGGAAGGTAAACAGGAAGTAATGGTCAACGGTAAACCGCGTCACGTACTGGGTTACCTGCAGGACTTTCTGTTCCATCCTAAGCGTGCCATGACGCCGGTACGTGCGCTGTCGGGCGGAGAGCGCAACCGCCTGCTGCTGGCGCGGCTGTTCCTGAAGCCCAGCAACCTGCTGATCCTCGATGAACCGACCAACGATCTGGACGTTGAAACGCTGGAGCTGCTGGAAGAGCTGGTCGATGGATACCAGGGCACCGTACTACTGGTCAGCCACGATCGTCAGTTTGTTGACAACACCGTTACCGAATGCTGGATTTTTGAAGGCAACGGCGAAGTGGGCGCGTTTGTGGGCGGCTATCATGATGCGCAGCAGCAGCGCGCGGCGTACAAACAGACGCGTGTTGCACCAGCGGTCTCCGCGCCGGTGAAAACGGCAGAAAAAAATGAAACCGCCAAACGCAGCGCAGGCAAGCTAAGCTATAACCTGACGCGCGAACTGGAACAGCTGCCGCAAAAGCTGGAGCAGCTGGAGGCGCGGATTGGTGAGCTGCAGGCGCAGATGAGCCATCCTGATTTCTTCAGTCAGCCGCATGAAAAAACGCAGCCGGTTCTGGATACGCTGGCGCAGACGGAGCAGGAGCTGGAAACTGCCTTTGCCCGCTGGGAAGAGCTGGAAGCGCTGAAAAACGGCGCATAACACAGAGGAAAAGGGCATGTGCGCAACGTCGCCACAGGCGCAGCAGTGGATGCTCTGTCCACAGTGTGATTTAACCGTCAGGCTGCCCGCTGTGCCGGCGGGCAGCCGTGCCCGTTGCCCGCGCTGCCATACGCAGCTGCTGGCTAACTGGCATGAACCGCGTAAGCGTCCAACCGGCTATGCGCTGGCGGCGCTGTTTATGCTGGTGCTGGCTAATCTCTTTCCGTTTATCGATATGCACGTCGCCGGCCTCTCCAGTCGCATTACGCTGCCGGAGATCCCGCGCGTGATGGTGCGGGAGGATTACCGCAGCCTGGCCTCCCTGTTCCTGCTGTTTGTGCAGGGTATTCCGGCTTTCTGCATGATTACGATTGTGCTGCTGGTCAACCGGATCGCTCTGCCGCACCCGCTGCGGCGGGGGCTGGCGCGTATTCTTTTTCAGCTGCGCAGCTGGGGCATGGCAGAGATCTTCATGGCAGGCGTGCTGGTCAGCTTCGTCAAGCTGATGGCGTATGGTGAAATTGGCCTGGGCAGCAGCTTCTGGCCCTGGTGTCTGTTCTGCCTGCTGCAGCTACGCGCATTCCAGTGTGTGGATCGGCGCTGGGTCTGGCAACGCATTGATGCACTGCCTGCGCTGCCGTTTACGCCGCAGGCGGGGAAGAGTGGTCTGCAGCAGGGGCTGCGCAGCTGTCCCTGCTGCACGGCTATTTTGCCGGCGACGCAGCTGCGCTGTGGTCGCTGCGGGGTCACAGCAACACCCCGTCGCAGGCATAGCCTGCAATGGACGCTGGCGCTGCTGCTAACCTCCGTTATGCTCTATATCCCTTCGAATGTTATGCCGATCATGGTCACTGAGACGCTGGGTTCACAGTATCCCTCAACGATCATGGGCGGCGTGATTTTGCTGATGAGTGATGGCTCATGGCCCGTCGCGCTGGTGATTTTTATCGCCAGTATTATGGTGCCCTCACTGAAGATGGTCGCTATTGGCTGGCTCTGCTGGCACGCCAGCGGGCGCGGGCAGCGCGATGGCGAAAAAATGCATCTGATTTATGAAGTGGTGGAGTTTGTCGGTCGCTGGTCGATGATCGATGTATTTGTTATCGCCGTGCTCTCAGCGCTGGTGCGTATGGGCCAGCTGATGAATGTCTACCCTGCGCCGGGAGCGCTGCTGTTTGCCCTGGTGGTGATTTTGACAATGTTTGCCGCTATTACATTCGATCCGCGTCTGATTTGGGATCGCCAACAGGAAACTGAACGTAAGGAGTCGCGTCTTGACGGACAACAATCACGGGACTGCTAAGGTCGATCAGATCAAACGCTGGTCGCCAGTCTGGATCGTACCTATCGTCACGCTATTGATCGGCGGGTGGATCCTTTTTTATCACTTCAGCCATCAGGGGCCGCTGGTGACGCTGATCACCGAGAGCGCCGAAGGGATTGTGGCGGGTAAAACCACTATTAAAAGCCGCAGCGTGGATGTGGGAACCGTAGAGAGTGCGGTGCTGACGGATGATTTGCATCACGTCGAGATCACAGCCCGCCTGAATGCCGGTATGGAGAAGCTGCTCTATAAAGACAGCGTGTTCTGGGTGGTCAAACCGCAGGTCGGACGCGAAGGTATTACGGGTCTTGGCACACTGCTTTCAGGGGCTTATATCGAGCTGCAGCCCGGTGCAAAAGGCGAACAGCCGGAGCAGTATCAGCTGCTTGATTCACCGCCGCTGGCACCGCCGGATGCGAAAGGAGTCCGCATTGTACTCGACAGCAATAAAGCGGGTCAGCTCAACCCGGGCGATCCGGTGCTGTTCCGCGGTTACCGTGTAGGCACGGTTGAAACCAGCACCTTTAATACTGATAAACGTATGATGACCTATCAGCTATTTATCAGTGCGCCGTACGACCGGCTGGTGACCACCAACGTGCGTTTCTGGAAAGACAGCGGCATTGCCGTTGATATGTCGGCTTCCGGTATGCGCGTTGAGATGGGCTCACTGACCACGCTGTTTAGCGGCGGTGTCAGCTTTGATGTGCCGGATGGCTGGGATCTGGGTGAGGTAGCGCAGAATAAAGCGGATTATCATCTGTATGACGATCAGCGCAGTATTCAGGATTCGCTCTATACCCGACACACTGATTTCCTGATGTTCTTCAGTGATTCGATTCGCGGCCTGCAGGTGGGTGCACCGGTTGAGTTCCGCGGTATTCGTCTGGGAACCGTCGCGCAGGTGCCTTATATGATCCCGGGTATGGACCAGGCGCTGAACACAGATTATCGCGTGCCGGTGCTGATTCGCATCGAACCCGATCGCTTTACCGCACGACTGGGCAGTGATTTTAATCTGGAGCAGCATCTGCAGGATGGGAAGAAACGTGGCCTGCGCGGCACGCTGAAAACCGGCAACCTGCTCTCCGGCGCGCTGTTTGTCGATCTCGATTTCTACGATAAAGCGCCAGCCTATAAAGGACCGAACAGCGTAGCAGGTCTTGAGGTGATCCCTACCGTCAGCGGTGGTCTCAGCCAGATCCAGCAGAAGCTGATGGCGGCGCTGGATAAGATCAACGCGCTGCCGCTTAATCCGATGATCAGCGAGGCGACCGATACCCTGAAAGAGAGCCAGCGCACGCTGCGTCAGCTGCAGAATACGCTGAATAATCTGAACCAGATCACCGGCAGCCCGGCAATGAAAACATTGCCTGCCGATATGCAGCAGACGCTGCGTGAACTCAACCGCAGCATGAAAGGGCTGCAGCCGGGATCGCCAGCGTATAACAAGCTGGTGGGTGACATGCAGCGGCTCGATCAGGTGCTGCGTGAACTGCAGCCGGTACTGAAAACGCTGAATGCGAAAAGTAATGCTCTGGTCTTTGAAGCGAAGCCAGGCCAGGATCCGCAGCCAAAGAGGGCGAAACAGTGAGAAAAGCCATCATCGCAGGAGCCATGTTACTGCTGGCAGGGTGCAGCACAACAATCGATACCACGTACTATCAGCTGCCGGCAGGCAGCAGTACGGCGCGTGTCGCCAGCAGCGCGGGCAGCAGCCAGCCGATGCTCTGGGTAGAACATGTGAACGTACCTGACTATCTGGCAGGCAACGGGCTGGTTTATCAGACCAGCGATGTCAAATATGTTATTGCCGCTAATAATCTCTGGGCCAGTCCGCTCGATCAGCAGCTGCAGCAGACCCTGGTTGCCAATCTGAGCCGGGCGCTGCCGGGCCGTGTTGTCGCCTCATCGCCACATGGAGAGGGCTACGATACGCTCAACGTTAGCGTAAGTGGTTTTCAGGGACGATACGACGGGCGGGTCGTGGTGAGCGGTGAATGGCTGCTGCAGCATCAGGATCAGCTTATCAAGCGCAGCTTTAACCTGACATTGCCACAAAACGAAGATGGGTATGATGCGATGGTGCGTACGCTGGCCGCAGGCTGGCAGCAAACCGCGCAGCAGATCGCAAATAATGTAGCTTCGCTAAATTAGGAATAGTTTTAAGCGTTCGCTAAGTCCCTGATTTTCTGTAGCAACACTGCTCAGCCAATCAGGGGCTTTTTTTTGCCTAATCAGAAACATAGACACGCATTTGACATTTCTTTATGTCGTTTTAACGGCAAAACCGTGACGCTGGCGTGAATTTTGCGCATTGCTTTTTTTGCGCATTGGGGTTAGAACTTTACTGTGGCTGAACATAAATTCGCCACTCTTTCTTTCCACCAGATTCCACCAGACCTGAAATGAGGGAAACGCGGTATGAAGAGACAGAAGAGAGACCGTCTGGAACGTGCACATTCACGTGGTTATCAGGCCGGCATTACCGGTCGCTCTAAGGAGCTATGCCCCTATCAACTGATCGATGCGCGGTCTCACTGGCTGGGAGGCTGGCGTCAGGCCATGGAGGACAGGTCGGCGGTGGTCTAGCCCTGCCGGATGTCAGCAAAGGGAAAACCTCCGCCGCGGCGGAGGTTTTGTTAAGCAGAATCAGAATGCAGACGTATCTTTAAACAGGCCTACTTTCAGATCGGTAGCGGTGTAGATCAGGTTACCGTCAACAAAGACTTCACCATCCGCCACACCCATTACCAGCTTGCGGTTAATCACGCGCTTGAAGTGAATTTTATAGGTCACTTTTTTCGCTGTTGGCAGCACCTGACCGGTAAACTTCACTTCGCCTACGCCCAGCGCACGGCCTTTGCCTTCCGCGCCTAACCAGCCGAGATAGAAACCAACCAGCTGCCACATCGCATCCAGGCCCAGACAGCCAGGCATGACCGGATCGCCTTTGAAATGGCAATCGAAGAACCAGAGGTCAGGGCGGATATCCAGTTCAGCTTCTACAAAACCTTTATCGAAGTTACCGCCATCTTCGGTCATTTTGACCACACGGTCCATCATCAACATGTTGTCAGAGGGCAGCGGTGGCCCGTTTTCGCCGAACAGTTCGCCGCGACCTGAGGCAACCAGGTCTTCTTTGCTATAGGATTCGCGTTTATCTACCATGTTCTCAATATGCCTTCTTTTAGTGAAGCCCGAATATTAGCGAACAGTTGTACGCCGGGCAATGCCCCTATCTGTGGTTAAACCAGTTAAGCCAGCGTAAGGGCCATGGACGGGGTGAAGATTCCTGCTGATTAAACTGCGTAATGCGGGCCTGAATCATCGTTAGCAGTGATTCTCCGCTCTCACTCTGCCACACCACACCTGTCAGCAACGGCAGGGCTTCATCAATGCGCTCAATGGCCCACAGATGAAACTCTCCCGCTTTCACTGCATCAACAATTTCCTGACTAAGACTGAGATGACGCACGTTAGACGCGGGCAGAATGACGCCCTGCTTACCGGTGAGTTCACGCGCCTGACAGACATGGAAAAAACCTTCAATCTTCTCGTTCAGACCACCGACCGGCTGCACATTACCAAACTGATCAACAGAGCCAGTCACCGCAATCTGCTGGCTCAGCGGCTGATTAGCCAGCGCGCTGATTAATGCGCACAGCTCTGCCAGAGAGGCGCTGTCACCATCCACTTCAGAGTAAGATTGCTCAAACACCATTGAGGCGGAGAAGGGCAGTGGCTGATCGAGTTCCAGCTCAGCAATCAGATAGGCCTGCATAATCATCATGCCTTTGGCATGAATATTACCGCCCAGCTCCGCTTTGCGTTCCACATCGTTAAGTTCACCATCGCCGGGATGCACAACGCAGGTAATACGCGACGGCTCACCCCAGGCGCGCGGATGCCCCGGAAACTCAACAACCGACAGCCCGTTGATTTGCCCGATAACCTCACCCTCTGTTTCAATCATGATCTGATTCAGCAGGATCTCATCGCGCATGCGTTCAGTCAGGTAGTTTTCCCGCCACTGGCGTGCTTCAAGCGCCTCTGTCAGTGCTTCGCCATTAATAATATCGCCGTGCAGAGCGGTCTCATGCAGCTGTCGCCTCAGCCAGCGCGGACAGAGCGGCAGCGTATCCTGATCGCCGGTAAAGCGTACCGCTTCCGTCACCAGCGGTGGCCAGAAATCCGCTTCCGGGGCATTGATGTCAGCCTGTGCTGCCTGTGTCAGAACCCACTGACACCAGTTGAGCATATCGCTTTCATCAACAATCTGCAGGTGCTCTTCAAACTCACTGTAGAGCGCCATTTCATGCACTTCGGCATCCAGTTCCTGAAAACTGGCCAGCGCATCACGGTCGCCACACAGCACCAGCCGGACGCTGAGCGGCAGAGCAGGAATAGCTACCGGCAGGGGCTGACGCTCATCCTGTGAATACCACTCAAACCGCTGCAGTTCGATACACCGGCGCAGTCGCAGCCAGAGCAGGGGCTGGGCCAGCAGCGTGTTGATTGACAGGATCAGCGTCCCGCCATTGGCGCGATGCAGCAGCCCTGGCTCAGGCATCACGCGATCTTTGTACTGACGCACGCAGCCAAACAGCTGCTCAGCTTCGATCCAGTCAGCATAAAATACCCCGCCGCTACCGGTAAAAGGGCGGTTGATATCGGCAGGCGGCAGCAGCGTTACGGTGTCGCCCATCACATGGTAGTCACCACCATACAGCTGCCCGGTATCGGGCTGAAAACGTTGTGCTGCCGTTGCGATCCAGGCGAGATAGTCGCTATTTTCCTGGCTGCGTAACAGCAACAGCGGGAAACCCGCGGACTGATGGTGTAAATGCGCCAGCGCATTCAGCAAACGCGGCTGAACCGCGGCAAGGCTATCGCTATCTTTCAGAGAAACCGTTGAAAAAAGGGTCTGCCAGGAAGTGCTATCTGGCTGCAGGGCTTGCCACGTAAGTTGGTTGCTGGTCAAAATATTCGCATTAGTCTGATTTAGGAAAAGCGTGATTATACAGGATACAACCGGGTTTATCACGGCGAGTTCCGGTAGTGAGTGTGACAGGAACAACATGTTTTTCGTTGCTGCATCGCGCAAAAAAGCTGTTATTCTTAAGTTGTTACGTGGTCACGGTGGGATTCCGATGAAATACCAGCAACTTGAAAATCTGGAAAGTGGATGGAAATGGAAATACCTGGTGAAAAAACATCGGGAGGGGGAGCTTATTACCCGCTATCTGGAGCTCAGCGCGGCACAGGCTGCGGTGGACGCGCTGCTTGCGCTGGAAAACACGCCCGTTGAGGTTAACCAGTGGATTGCGCAGCATATTCATCCCGGTCTGGAAAACCGCCTGAAGCAAACCATACGTGCCCGTCGCAAACGTCACTTTAATGCTGAACACCAGCATACGCGTAAAAAATCGATCGATTTAGAGTATCTGGTGTGGCAGCGGCTGGCGGGTCTGGCGCAGCGCCGCCACTGCACGCTTTCGGAAACCATTGTGCAGCTGATTGAAGATGCCGAGCGGAAAGAAAAGTATGCCAGTCAGATGTCTACGTTAAAACAGGATCTGCAGGCCATTTTAGGCAGCGAAGAGAACAAAAAGTAAGCGAACAGCAGAAACAAAAAACCCCGCCGGAGCGGGGTTTTTTTTACGCGATAACTTAAGCCTGTGGCTGAGTTACAACGTCTTTGATGCCTTTCACGTCGATCTCAACGCGACGGTCTGGACCCAGGCAGTCGATCAGGGCATTACGGCCTTTCACGCTGTCACAGGTGTTACCAGTAACCGGGTTGGATTCGCCCATGCCACGTGCAGAGATTTTGTTAGCCGGGATACCTTTAGATACCAGGTAGTCGACAACAGACTGAGCACGTTTCTCAGACAGTTTCTGGTTGTACTGGTCTGAACCGATGCGGTCGGTAAAGCCCAGAACCACAACAGAACCATCTTTTGGATCCATTGAGCTCAGCTGGCTGTACAGCTGATCCAGAGCCTGCTGGCCTTCTGGCTTCAGGGTAGATTTGTTGAAGGTGAACAGCACGTCAGACTTCAGGGTGAAACGCTTGGTTTCAACAACCGGAGCCGGTGCCGGAGCTGGTGCAGCGATTGGTGCAGCAGCTTCATCCTGACCGAAGCGGTATGCAACGCCTACGCTCAGCATGCCGTTGTCTGGACGCGCGCCAACGGTACCTGCATCACCGATGTTGTTAACCCACTGGTAATCCAGACGGGTTGCCCAGTTTTTGGTCACTGCATATTCAACACCCACTGCAGCCAGCGGAGAAACGCCGGTGTCGTGGTCGCTGCGGCGCTCGCCGGTCAGGGTGTTGTTCTGGGTAGAATCTGCACGCCATACCATGCCGCCCAGACGGGTGTACACGTCCAGATCATCAGCAATTGGGTAGCTCAGTTTAGCAGCCAGCTGAACGCCCTGTGCTTTGAATGCGCCGTTGATGTTGTCGCCTTTGTTAGGCATACGGCCCAGCCAGTCATAGCCCAGCTCGAAGCCCAGGTATGGGTTCGCCTGGTAACCCAGGAAGGCACCTGCGCCCAGCTGAGATTCGTGAGTTGGACCGTCGTTGTTCGCGTAACCGTTACCGTAGTAACCAGTATCGTGATACTGAGACCAGCCCAGTTTAGCACCGGTGTACCAGGTGTCATCTTTAGGAGCGGCCTGCGCTACGGTAGCGAAGCCAGCCAGTGCCACTGCAATTGCGATAGCTGTCTTTTTCATTTTGCGCCTCGTTATCATCCAAATAGGCAATGAGCAAAAAGGTTGCTCTTGGTTGTAATCCTTCGCCGGGTCTGAACGCTCGCTTATGACTCTACCGAAAAAACGGAGGTTATTGAGCACCCTGGCGAGCTAAAGTCTACAACGAGATTGAAAACTTACAAGTATGATGTGAGGCGAGCAGGTAAAAAAACAGGTGTAAATACACACATTTTAACAATTGACGGGGCAAAATTTTCGTTCTGTAAACAGAGAATTGCAGCTAAGCCCTTGTCCTGACTGGCAGGAACATTATCAGTAGCTTAGCGGCAACTGGCCGGAAAAAAAAGCTGAGATAAATCCCACTTTTTACTTAATGAAACAAATCTGAGGGAATTTTTGTGCTTCTGGGTTGTCTGGCAGAAATAAGATTGGCTTCTTCCGGTCGCATAATCAGACCCAATGCCTCACCTTCTTCAGCTGCCTGCTGAAGCATCTGACGTTCATTTTCGTGCAGCTCATAAGGTATCCAGGCCAGCACCACGCTGTAATTTCCGGTTCGCAGGGCTTTCACCATATTTTCAACCGTACTGAGCCGATCTGATTCAGTAATATGCATACTTTTCTCAAGCGGCAGACCAGACTGCTGGATCCAGCGACGGCTGACTTTGTGCGCTGGCGTCAGCCAGAGCTGCCAGCGTGACTGTTCACTCAACTGTTTAAGCACCGGAAGCAGAAGCAATTGCATCATGCCAGGATGCTCACTGTAGCGTAATTCCGTTATGCCGCCCATTGACGGCTGAACTGCGGTGGAAGGCGCTAACCAGGAGGAACGATCAACAGGGCCAGAGAAATGCGTGCGCATAATATACTCGCTCAGTAGTGAACTGGATGAATGTACAGTACTGTTTAAATTAACAGAGATCAACTGCATTTTCTGAAAATGTCTCTCAAAACTGGCAGAAGATAGCGCTAAAACAGTTTTATTCATTGAATCAGTAAATTGTTTTTTTTATCTTCTAACTAAATGAATAGTCACTGTTTTATAGGAAATACCCTGCACAAGGAATGAGGAAAAGGGACATGATGAAGCGAAGAAATGAGGTTGTAGAACAATCAATTGACGCCCTGTCGATTCTGGGTGACATAGAGTCGCGTACGCAATTTGGTGGCTACGCACTGGCCATTGAGCGAGTGGTATTTGCCTATATTGATGATGATACGCTCTATCTGCGCGCCAGCGAGGCGCTGCGGCTGTATGCGGTTCAGCGCCCGCTGGAGCCGCTGGTTTACCGCAAGCGTGGCATTCCTGTCACCCTGAGTTACTTCAAAGTTGATCAGCAGCTCTGGCAGGACAGGGGGCAACTCATCCGTTTGTCGGCCAGCTCTCTGCAGGCGGCACAGGCTGAAGCCGCGGCGAAAAATGTCTCGCTGCGGCTCAAAGATCTGCCTAATCTCAGTTTGCGCATGGAGCTGATGCTGCATAAAGCGGGGATCAGCTCAGTACAATCACTGCAGGAGATGGGATCGCGACAAAGCTGGCTTAAGCTGCGCAGCGTAAATAAACATGTCGGTTTAAAAACGCTGCTGGCGCTTGAAGGGGCGATCTCGGGTCATCATCAGGCGGCGCTCCCGGCAGAGGTAAAAGAGGCACTGAGCAGCTGGTATCAGGAGCGGCTACGCCGATAAACCGGTAAGCTATGGCTGTTGTTTCAGGCCTGCGCCAGGGCACGGCGCAGGCGCGCAATCTCAGGCAGCAGCGTTATCAGTAAATCGAGCTGTTGCAAAATCAAAGGCGCCTGGGCTTCAGTGCTGGTTTTCAGCGCGCCGATGCGTTGCTGAAGCGTATGCTGCATCACAGTGACCTGGTCATCCGACACACACTCAATCTGCAAAACATCCTCAACAAAACAGACGGCATCATCAAGCAGCGTAAGCAGGTTTCCCGGCGATAAACGTGTGCGATGTGCACCCAGTGCTGAGATATAGCTCAGAAACGAGTGATTAAGACAAAGCAGCCTGAAGGCGTGATCCCGCAGCGGCTGCTCTGCCCGGCGCTCACTATTTATGTTCGATACCACAGACGCGAGTTCGGCGTCAGCGTTATGCGCATCCCGGCGAGCTACCCGGTAAGCCAGCCGGTTATCTTTACCCTGATGATATTGTTCCATAATGGCATCCAGATAGCGGCAGTTAGCATGCAGCGCGCGGTCGGCTATCGTGGTGAGCTTGCGAAAGCGCCAGTCAGGCCAGACAAACGCCACCGCCAGCCAGGCGAGTCCGCACCCCAGCAGCGTATCAACAATACGCGGCAGGGCAACGTCAAAGCCTTCGCCCAGCAAATTAAAGCACAGCAGTACCAGCAGGGTAATAAACAGCGTGGCCTGCGCATACTGAATCTGACGGAAAGCAAAAAACAGGACGCCGCTGAGGACAATCAGCAGCAGCTGCCCCTCTACAGAAGGAACCAGCCAGAGCACCGGCAGCCCGATAGCCACGCCTGCCAGCGTTCCGCCGATACGCAGCGCCAGCCGGCGACGCGTGGCATTATAGTTAGGCTGACAGACAAACAGGCTGGTGAGCAGGATCCAGTAACCACGCTGCAATCCGGTAATCTGAATAAAGGCATAGCCAATACAGAGCACCAGCGACATACGGATAGCATGGCGAAACAGCGGAGACGCGGGTGTAAGGTGACGGCTCAGACGCAGACGTATGTCAGGCCAGCCACGCAGCGTATCACGCGAAAGATGGTGCTCACTCTGCAGCGGCGTCTCAAACAGCTGCTGTTCTGAAGCCACCGAAGCAAGCTGTGCATCAATGGCACGCAGATTACGCAGTAGCCAGTAGAGCGGGGCGGTATGCCCGGCATCCGGATCGCTTTGCTGCAGTCGCTCAAGAGCTGTTTCAAGGCGCGCAAAAGCACGCTCAAAATGGCTGCTGTGGTGCCAGCGCTGACGCAGTACGATCGTTTCGGCCAGCTGGCGACACGCCTGCGCCTGCATATTAAGCAGGCGCTGAAAACGGAACAGGATTTCGTTGTAACGCCAGTTATTACGCAGCTGATGATACTGTATGTGCGAAGAGCTGGCGCGTTCATGAATATCCTGCGCCACAAAATAGTAATGCAGACTGCGCCGGGTGCTGCGTGAGCCCCGATCGCCACGCAGCCGGCTTTGAATCGTATTTTTCGTCTGATTAAGCTGCGCGACTAACTGGCTGTTAGCCATTGCGGTGTCAATCAGAGCGGCATCATCCTGCTCACCGCCGTCCGGATCAAACAGGTTCGCTTTCGCTTCCAGATAACGCGCCAGCTGGGAAAAGCTGGCAGCAAGCTGTTCCTGAACCGGCCGAACCGGGAACATCAGGTGACCGATAAAGGTCAGCAGGTTGTACCAGAGCGCGCCTGTTAGCAGCAGAGCAGGCTGCATCCACCACTGTGAAAAGAGACCAATACCCAGCATGGTGTAGACGGCAATCAGCAGGGCACCAAATGCAATGGTAGCGTAACGCTGGCCGAGTGCGCCAAGCAGGATAAACCCCCAGCTTGAGAGCGCCAGACCGGCAGCGAATGCCCACGGAAGGGGGAAAAGCAGCTCTACGGAGACCGACGCTATACAGAAGCAGCACAGGGTAATGATCAGATTGCGCAGGCGACCTGTCCAGCGATCGTCAAGATCGGCCAGCGCGGCAGCGACCACCCCCAGCGTAAGCGGAATGGTCCACTCTACCTGCTGCAGCCACCAGGGAAAGGCGGCGCAGCCCGACAGCGCCAGAAAAATACGCAGCAGATAGCGCAGGCTGCTGTTAAACAGATAGCGGCGCCAGGCGGGCATAGCGTCGGACATAAACCGGATCCTCAGTAGCGGCGACGCGCGTTAGCTTCCCGCGCCGCCTGTGCCTCTTCAACGCTGACCACCCTGCGGCCAACCGGCCAGAGTGAAATCGCAGCCAGCTTAAAATGCGCCAGCCCGGTGGGAATACCGATAATGCTCAGACACTGCACAATCCCGGTGGAGATATGCATTACGCAGAGCCACCAGCCAAAAAAAATCAGCCAGAAGATATTCAGGAATGTACCGCCTGCGTTAAGAATCGCGCTTTTGCTGTCAGGACGCAGCACATCAACGTGAACCGCTTCATTGCCGAACGGGACCAGCGAGAGTTTTGTGATTTCCCAGCAGGAACGCGTCAGCGGGAGCGTAAAAATCAGCACAATGCTGACCAGCGTGGCAAAGAGCCAGCCAAGCGTGGTGAGAAAGCCGCCCAGGATAAAATTCAGAATATTAAGTACGGTGCGCATAACGCGATTTTCCTTTTGCAATCCGCAATATGTGCCGCCAAGTTTAGCCTGTATTTGAAATTCTCATTTAACATTAGCTACTTAGCAACAAAAACAGTTAGTTAAGTTAATTTTAAGCGCAGTGAAATGCAGTGTTATGAATCCTCTGCTGCCACATTGCTGCCACCAAGATTCGCGATTGGATTGAGTTGAGCAGCTTCTTCAAGATGATCAGGAGCAAAGTGCGCATACCTCATAGTTTCACGAATATTGGCATGGCCTAAAATCCTCTGAAGTACCAGAATGTTGCCCCCATTCATCATAAAATGACTTGCGAAACTATGCCGGAGCACATGCGTGTTCTGGCCCTCTGCTAACTGAATATTAGTAGTCGCTATCATTTCCCGGAAGGCACGATAGCAGGGTTGAAACATCTTATCTTCAAGTGGTGAAAGTTCGTCATAAAGCCATCGTGGGATAGGTACAGTTCGATTTTTACCCCCCTTAGTTTTTATGAAAGTCAGCTTATAAGGTGACAACTGAGAGCGAGTAAGGTTCTCGGCTTCCCTCCACCTTGCACCGGTTGCCAGGCAAATTTTGACGATCAAGGTGAGATTGTGATTACCGAAAGCTTCACATGAATTAAGAACAGTTTTGATTTGTCCTTCAGTTAGCCAGGACATCTCTTTTTCTTTTTCTTTGAACGGACGTACCCCATCAAGCGGATTAGGCAACTTCCATTCACCTAGCCGGCGCAACTCGTTGAAGACAGCCTCAAGATAGTATTGCTCACGGTTAACTGTAATTGGCTGTGCTATCCATTTTTCAGGATTAGCATGATAGCCGTTATCGATTTGACCACTCAGACGCTGATCACGATAATGCGCCCAATCCTTGCTTGTGATCCGTGAAGCAATAGGGTCGCCCATACCTCTGCAGACAATTTTTAACTTTGCCAGGCGCATTCTATTGGCTGCAAGCGATTGACCATGAAGATTGTGCCATAATTCGATCAGCTCACTTAGTTTGCGGCGATCTTCTTTTTCACCTAACCAGGGCTTGTCTTCGGTCTTTTTTCTCTCATAGGCTTCGTATGATTCAGCCTCACCTTTGGTGTTGAACTGTTTACGTATGCGCTTTCCTTCCCTGCCATTCGGGAATATTTGCGCCAGCCATTTGCCATTTTTCTGTTTGGTAACAGTCATAGTGAGAACCGATTCAGTAATTTTATTTAAACGTGTTTTTCAAGAGTAAATAAAACGGCCCCAAATGCAGTGACCTCAGAAGCCGCACACTCAAAAGAGACATTGCTATTAGTAAGCTTGATTTTTCCACCTGGTAAGCGCGCAATATCGTAAACGTCAAAAGAGTTATCGATATTTACGAACCAGCGACCATTAGCGATATTTTTCGCCTCAGTGTTAACCAGCCAGGAATGTCCTACGCCATCGATAAACACTAAAGAATTTTTATCAACTGTAGAAAGGGCTGGATCCATCAGCCAGGTGCCAGCCTCATTCAAAACGCCTGATTCGAGTTTTTTCCTGGATATGCTAATCGAAGATGTTACGGCTTCAGGTTGGCTATCGAACATCTGACCCTTTCCTGTAGCCAGCCATTTGAGAGATACGCCTGTATCAAGGGCGCATGCAACAACAACATCCCCAGGGAAGTACTCTCGGCGAATCCAGGTGCTGATTGTTCCTGACGATATGCCAAGCAAATCACCCAACTCTTTTTGCATACTAAAACCATAAGCGTCTAGTAAGCGGCGTAAAACAGGTTTACCACCATTGGACATGACCTCTTCATATCCTTCCTTACCTTTCAAAACAGGCTTGTACGAAGGTGAGTTTGAATTTGCAAGTTCACCAGTAATTAGCCAATTGATATCTGCACCAGTCTCTAAGCAGCAACGAACAACAACAGTGCCGGGAATGGTGTCACGTTGAACCCATCCACTAACGCTATGTTTAGCAATGCCAAGGACGTCTGCTAAATCCTTCTGCATTTTAACGCCATACGCCGACATGATGCGCTCCAAAGCGCCACCAGTAGCATCTATTTTCCAGCTGCCACCCTGTTCATCAGACATGATAAATTACCTTTAGAACCCATAAAGTTATTTACAGGTAATTTTTAACGATCTATAGTGACGCTCATCGACCAAAATGCACATCACTGCACCATAATTCACACAACCGGAGATGATGCGATATGAAAGCTGCAAAAGCAACTTTAACGCATACGATTGAAACCTCACAAAACCAAGCTGGTGAGTTCACTGACTCGCAAATCAATGCCCTTGTATCCGCACTACTGCCAAGCCTGCAAAGGATGATCGGCTCTGCTATGGCTGACGCTATGAGCGTCCCTGACTTTGCGGCAATGCGCGGTGTCAGTGAGCGACTTGTCTGGCAGTGGCTGGATGAAGGCGTACTGCTCAAAGCACCCACCAAAGATTTCAGCGATAAAAAAAGTGCTGAAAAACGCAGTAAGACACTCATTAATGTCAAAGCATGGCGCGACAAACTTACTCAGCAAGCAGTCGATTGTCGTTACATTGATGCTCGTGCTTCGCAATCTCTAATCTGAGTTTGATTATTTAAGGTGAGCAAGGGAATAGCTATGTTTGATTTTAAGATTTCCACCCAAACACATTTTGATGAGGCCTGCCGGAAGTTTGCTGCCACTCATAATCTGACTGAGTTAGCAGAGCGCGCTGCGATAAGAGTCCAGACTCTGCGCAATAAGCTGAACCCCGATCAGATGCACAAACTAACCGTTGACGAAGTGCTGCTTTTAACCGATCTCACTGAAGATGCAACGCTGATCGATGGCATGCTGGCACAACTGCATTGCCTGCCATGCGTACCGGTTAACGAGGTGGCAGAGGGAAATTATTCGACGTATGTCATGAAAGCGACTGCTGAGTTAGGCGTGCTGGCTTCCAGGGCTTTTGGTGGCAGTAAAATCTCTGCTAACTGCCGGCGCGGAATCGTGGAGGCAGCAAATACAGGTGTCCGCTGCATGATGCTGGCTGCTATTGCCGTACAGACCCGCATTCACTCAAACCCGACTTTAGCCTCGACCGTGGATGCAATTAGCGGTATCGGCGCAACAGTCGGCCTCAGTTGAGGGCGACACAATGATCTCGTTAGCATCACGCCTGAAGAAGCAAAGCCCGTCAATGTCCTATGGCAATGGCTGGATTATGGGAAAAAACGGCAAGCCGTGGCACCCGGTGCTGTGCAGCCAGGGCAAAGAGGTAAAACAGAAGGGGAAAACATGGCTATCGAAGGTAGCGCAATGCTGGGCGAACTGAACGCAGGACAGCGTGTAACAGCGCTGAATCACCTTGCCTCAATTCGCTCTCAGTTTGGCGGCAGTTGTGAAAAAGAGTTATCTCGCTTCTTTGATGATATGCGCGATGTAAGAGATAGTAATTATCAGGAAAACAAGCGGGCATTAAGCGCAATTCTTTTTCTGGCGAATATCGGTAAAGACAGACACGATATTTCTTTTAGTGAACTGACTACTGATGAAAGAAGCGCGTTAATCCGGGCAATGAATCATTTAAAAGCAGTCGTGAGTTTATTCCCAAAGAAAATGACTCTGCCAAATTAATCTATCAAAGCAATAAAAGGCGTAAACCCGCCGGGCATTTTTTTGCCTTAAATAAGGAAAGTACATGAAACTTAATACCCCTAATGAAATTAAAGAATGCTATGAACTACCACTTGATGTAATGCTTCGCGATGTGCGTCTGGATGAACGCCGCAGCCGGGCAGAATTAATGGCTTCAAGATTGAATGTTCTCGCATGGAAAATTAGCAGCGGTGAATTGAATCACGTCGAGGCCGCTGAGTTATTACGCCAGGAATCCGAAAAGTTAGAGCGTCAAGCGCAGGAGCTGCATTGATGGCCGACTCAATGGACATGGCGCAGGCACACGCCGACGAGATGCTGGCGCGAAATATAGCCAGCGTGGTCAATCGTCCGGTCTGTGTAACGGCTTTATTTTGTGAGGACTGTGACGCCCCTATCCCGGAACAGCGCCGCCGTGCCGTATGGGGTGTAACTCGCTGCGTTAGCTGCCAAGACATGGGCGAACGGTATTCCCGATAATGTTTGATGCACAACAATTCGCTTACCCGTGGAATGCTCCACGGGAAGCCATCGCCAGCCCTTATCCTACCTATGAGGAAATGCACAGCCGCAATCGTATGAATGCGGCTTTAGCGCATGCGCAGGAGGTGCTCGAAAAGCAGCCGACGCTGGTACAGCTGGACGTAAAACGCCGCGTCAGTGATCTGGAAAAAACACAGGGAACAGCCCGCGCCAATGCGTACTTTGCAAAAACGTTTGTAGAGCGCACATTGCCACGTGTTGAAACCGTCAGCACACAGTATCGCCTCAGCGAAATGAAAGCCGGCACCTTTAACCTTCTGGCTGAAAACGCCACTGAAAAAGCCGGCGCGGCCAGTGCGGGCGGTCAGTTGTGGGAGCTGACGCGCCGCTTTAACCGACTGCCTGATATGGCCCGCGCCGATGTTGATCTGCTGGCCGGGGATGTAGCTAACTTCATCCTCGCCGAGCTGGTACAGGTACACGCGCAGGCCGGCGGCGAGTCAGATTACAAATACACGCACCGCGTTTACATGACCGCCGCGACTATCACCCGCGAAATGGGCCAGACTCCGCCGTTGTGGGATAAAGTTACTTCCCGCCTTTTTGACCCGGAGGAAGTCACCCCGGCGATCATGCGCATGCAGACTGACAAATGGTGGAAAGGGCGCCTGCGACGCGTTGCTGCCTCATGGCGTGAGCATCTTCATATCGCCCTGGCTAACGTCAGCAAAAAGCATACCCCGTACGCCAGTAGCATGACCGTGTCAGAGTGGCGCGAGCAGAAGCGCCGCACGCGTGAATTTCTGAAGGGCATGGAGCTGGAAGATGAAGAAGGCAACCGCATCAGCCTGATTGAGAAGTACGACGGCAGTGTGGCAAATCCTGCGATCCGCCGCTGTGAACTCATGACGCGCATCCGTGGCTTTGAAAATATCTGCAATGAGATGGGCTTTGTTGGCGACTTCTACACGCTGACAGCCCCGTCACGCTATCACGCCACGATCAAGACCGGCCATCGCAACCGCAAGTGGAACGGCGCCAGCCCTGCAGACACACAGCGGTATCTCTGCAGCGTCTGGCAGAAAATCCGGGCCAAACTGCACCGCGAAGATATCCGCATTTTTGGCATCCGTGTTGCCGAACCGCATCACGATGCGACCCCGCACTGGCACATGCTGATGTTTATGCGGCCTGAGCAGCTGGAGCGCGTGCGTCAGATTATGCGCGATTATGCATATCAGGAGGACAGCGGCGAGCTGAAGACTGATAAATCCCGCAAGGCCCGCTTTCATGCTGAGGCTATCGACTCTGACAAGGGCAGCGCGACGGGCTATGTCGCTAAATACATTTCAAAGAATATCGATGGCTATGCGCTCGACGGCGAAACCGACGATGAAAGCGGTAAAGACCTGAAAGAAACCGCCTCGGCTGTGTCAGCCTGGGCAGCCCGCTGGCATATCCGGCAGTTTCAGTTTGTGGGCGGCGCGCCGGTCACGGTTTACCGCGAGCTGCGCCGCATGGCAGACAGTGAAACCGCACACGGCCTGAGCGTTGAGTTTGCGGCCGCGCATGACGCAGCCGATGCAGGAGACTGGGCCGGTTATGTAAATGCGCAGGGCGGCCCGTTCGTGCGCCGTGACGAGCTGGCCGTGCGCACTTGGTATCAGGCAAGCGAAGATGTAAACGAATACGGCGAGGAAACCGTGCGCATCAAAGGCGTATTTGCGGCTGAGGTTGGCGAGGACACGCCGATTTTAACCCGCCTGGCACAATGGAAGATTGTTCCGAAGCGTGCCGTTGAATTTGGTTTTGACCTTCAGGACGCGCCCGCGTCCTCTCGGAGTTCTGTCAATAACTGTACGGGCGGTTTGAGATCTGGGGATTCAATGTCGCCCGGAGGTTATGAGAAATTGAACCTTGAGAGCATGAGCCGGAAGGAGCGGCGGCAGCTTCTCAACCGGATAAGAGCGGATCAGCCTGAAAAGCGGCACCTGAAGCTGAGGCGCTCAGATAAAGTTGAGGCCGCGTGCGATAACGTAATCAGCCAGGTAAGGGATTTAAGTGGCGAAACCATCAGCCGGGGTCTTGCTGTGCGTCTGCTGAGCGGCGCGCAGACGGAGATTGGCGATCGGATGTTCCGTAGCAACGCATATGGTGATTTGTTCCGCCCCATCATAAAGCCTGTCATTGAAAGCCCATTAACCCGCTTTAACCGTCTGGCTGAAAAGTACGGTGTAAAAGCACATCGCAATGGATAGGTTTCTTAGAGTACGTTAACTATAACTGGTGCAAAAACACTGATTTGTTAGCAAAGCGAGTCATTCGGCATGCTATAAAACCCTTTCTGTATCATGAGGATAAAATTTATCTGGCTATCTATATTTCTCTTTCTTACAGTACCAGTGCTATGCTACTGTATAAAAACACAGTATATTTGGGGAGGGAAAATGGAAGCTCAGGAGTTAATGCAAATGCATAAGAAGATGGCGTGCGTTCAGTTCATAGCGGAGATTTCACTCATTGCTAATTGCAAGCCATCAGATATGGAATTAGCTATGACGATAATCGCGGAGCTGGCCGGTTCCGATACCCGACAGCATGAAGATGATGAAATTTTTTATGCTGCGCTGTGATAATCCTATACAGACGATCTGCCCGATAAGCTCTAAACCAGCCGGTAACTGCTCAGAGAGCAAAAACAGAGCAGTCGAATAATGAGCATCGCGAGGTGTTAGGTTATGGGCGGACGTGATTACAATTTTCAGATCGTGTTCAAAGGGAAAAGCCTGCCTTACTTTCGGTCGGGGGAAGTGGTGATTTTTCAGCTTTCAAATAAGGCCGGTGACGGCTTCTGGCTGGGTCGGACTTTTTCGCATTTCTTTGAATTTGAGCGCCTGGCACCTTTAAGCTATCGGGATGCTTTTTGTCTGGCTAAGGCACTTACCGAACCTGAATCAGATGTGCAGGCACCTGAGCCGGACGACCAGTTAAACCTCTTTTGACCGGTATTATTGCCATGCGTGCATAAAGCGCATGGATTTGCATGCACAAACCACAGCTGAAAACATACGACGGGGCCAGCTCTGGCCTCGTTTTTCATAGCTCATGCATCTGCATTAAAAACGCTGCATAAAGCGGGCAGGCGTGGCGGGGATAGCATTGCGCGCGAGGCAAAAACGACCTTTGTACATGAGCACTTTTCCAAAGTGTCTAATGAATAATACTAAAAGTGTGTAATTTTTGATGCGCGCGACACAAAACTGTGTAAAATCTGTCTACCATAATAACTATAAAAAAAACTAGTGTTGACGAGGCGCTTATGAATGAGAATTTGATTTACGTTTTAGCCAAGGTGGATTTTGGGCGTATCACTGAAAGTCGTTTCAAAGACCGATCTGATGCTGTTCAAGAAGCTTTGCGCAAAGATTACCCAATTGTTAATGAAAACAATATATTAACAACGATCCAATTTGATTTTAACAAATCAAATGAGCATAAAATCAACCAGTCGAATGAGAGAATTATCAACCTTTGTTCATCCAATCGCGACTGGGGCATCAGGATAACTCAGAACTTCTTAATGCTTCAGACTAAAAGGTATGATGGATTCGACAAATTTATAAACCGCATGCGAGCTATCTTGACAGTGATCGAGAAAGAGTTCGAGCTATACCACTCGGCTTTTGTAGGTATAAGATTTGTTAATAAGTTTCAGTACAATGGTGATGACGATTTTAAAGATGTTTTCAGAAGGCGTGACTTCATACAGCCTGAGTTACATTTTGACAACTCTTTAAAGGCTGGCTCTAATCTCAACGCTCATTACTTTGCTGGCTTCAACAATCTCAAAATTAACTCAGGCATTATGATTGATGGGCCTAAAGTTGCCGGAGAATTTACCGATTTACCAAGTGATTTAGGTATTCAAAGCGACGAAATCTTAGAAGGGGTATGGGCCCATCTCGATATCGACTGCTTTTACAATGAACCAGATGTACTTAATGATTTTTCAGTAGAAGATATAACTGAAAAGTATAGCGCATTGAGAAAACTTGCAAATGAAGCATATGTTCAGATAATTTTCGCGAAAATTCCTGAGCTTAGTTGAGGAGATAAATCATGGCATTTGCTCATAGCAGTCCTTCAGGATTTGCTCTGCCGAAAGCCCGGCACGAAGCTAAGTCAACACATTCTACAGGTTTTTCAAACCAGTTAGGCGGATATAGTGCGCGTAAAAAAGATACAGCTTCAACTTCGTGGCTTAGCTCAAAATTAGCTCGCATTGCCTTACTGGCCACGTTACTATTTTCGACTGGTAGTATCGCTACTAACCAGCAAAATATAAACGTCAATTTTTCTGGTAATGCAAAGGTAGTAAAAAATTTCAATGGCAACGCTGATGATACGAAAAATCTATTTGGCAATGCTGGAGAAGCTAAAAAATTAGTAACGAAAGGTAATGAAAAAAATAATAATGGGACAACAATTTCTCCATCATTAAGCAACTTTTTACAAAAGAGTTTTGGCTTCAAAACTTCTCAGTGGGCGGCAATTTTAAAAGTAGAGCGTAAAACCCTTTATAACTGGGAAAAAAATCCCGAAACTAAAATGCAGTCTAAAGTAGTTGAAAGGTTATTAGCTTTGAAGGGTTTTCATGATAGCATCGATAAGGAACATGCTATGTTTATTTCAAAAATGACTTTTGGGAGACATAGTGAAGGTGCTTTTTTGTCAGCTTTTAATGATAATGATATGACGTCTCAATCTTTGAACGCAGTATACGATGATCATTACATCGAGATAGATGGGCTATATAAACGTTTAAAACATTCTGTATAAAGTCAAGGGCTGTTAGCATGGTTACAGTTGAAGAAAGAGATGGGTGGCTTACTAGTGGATGGAAGCGTGGTGCTTTCGTTAAAATAGAAGAGCAGTCTTGCCTCTTTAATAAACTACCATCATTAGCCCGTGAAATGGTATTACAGGGGCAAGAGGTCTATCTTGTCCCTGTGCTTAATGATTGCGCTCTTGTAAATCAGTGCTTTACTACAGAACCATGGGTGCATGCCTTAGTCTGCTGGACATGCAACGATAAAAAAGACGATTTATTGTTTGCTAAAAATCCACGCAAATATCAATTTCCGGTAATTTATGATGGGGAAGAAATTTACTTAGAGGCATTGGCGACCAATGTTTTGACTCTTGAACGTCAAAGTTTTTTACAACTTACTCCATTAACAAAAATTTCGTGGCCAAAGTTTGGTCTTGATAGGGTTTTGAACTGGGTTGCAGAAAGATTTGTAACTCCTACTTTTCCTGATAGCTGGAACAAAAGACTTAAAACTAGAGAAAAAAATCTCAAAAAAGTATGGAAATTAGATTCCTTTGCTAAGTGCTCAGGCATTTACTTCAGGATTGAACCATTTGACGAATTGCCCGAGGATAAAGAATATAAACTCTGGGTTTATTTCTGCCTTCCGGCAGAGATGTCATCAGCCGAATATAGAAATTTCAACTCTAATGAAACTCCAATTTTAAGAGAAAGGCTTAAAGCAGCTCTTTCTCCAATACCTAACCTAAAAATACAAGATATTGACAGCATTTCGGAAGAAAGCTTTACTAAAAAGCTGGAGCGCCAGTATAAAAGATGGATTCTGGAATACTACAGCTATAGTTCACCTGACGAGCCTGAAATCCCTGCGGAATTTGTGATATAGTTTTATTCCAATAATCGATTTTCCTCTAAAATATAAGATCTAAACTGAATGACTGGCATACCTATCCAATCATTCAGTTCTTTCATTCTTTCCTGAAGCGGCGACAGTTCATTGCGAACGAAAACCTGCGCCGCCTTCACTGCATCCCCGAATCCGCCGGAGTTGTCCGGAATAATACCCATCATCTGCGGCGGCACGCGGTGCGCGCTGAGAAGGTCGTCACGACTGGCTTTCTTGATGTTGAAAAAGTCGTCTTTTGTTGCCACCTCGCTGAGCGGTAGAATCTTGATGCCGTCCGGCTTACCGTTCGGCGCGTACATAAATAGGTTGCGGAAGTTGCCGATCCCTTTCGTGTCGCGCATCGCCTGGCGCATCCGGTCGATATCGCTGCTGCTCTGCGCGGCGTCGGTCATGTAGAGGATGTATCCTGCGTGGGCGCCGTTCTGGTAATACTTGCGGCGGAACAGGGTGGCCGCCTCGTTCAGCCAGGCCGAGTTAAGCGCGCTCAGATACTCCGGCAGGCCGTACAGCTCCTGATTGATATCCGGCTCCAGCAGGTGAAACACGCTGCCGGCCGCAAATTCGTGCGGCTCCTTCCAGTCATTCACAAACCAGTAGGCGCCGTCGGCAATGCCTCTGCGGGTAAATTTAGCCGGCGACGTCTCAAGGCGCAGCGGTTTGCCGAGCCCGTTGCGGCGCAGCTCGGCAAAGGCGTTGCCGAACACCAGATAGTCGAGCGCAAATTTGCTGAACTCCTGCTGACTCAGCATCGGGTGCGGAATGAAGGTGGACGCCAGAATGTTGCGTTTCACGTAAATCGGCGAGCTGTGGTGCACGGCCGCGCGCAGGCTTTTTGCCAGGCCGTGAAAGCTCACGGGCGGCTCGTACCAGCGGCCGTTACCGATGCACTCGGCATAGTCCAGAATGTCGCGCTTATCCATGACGGGCGTAGGATCGCCAAAGGTAAACGCCTCGGCGTGCTGCGGTGCGGCTGCCTGTGCCGGCTGCGCGGTGGCGGTCTGAGCCTTGCGGCCTCTGCGTTTGCTCATTAGTAAAACTCCAGAATTGAAGGGCTGGCGCCGCCGCTGGCTGCGGTAAGCGGTTCGTTTAACAGTGCGTGCATGATGGCCCAGGCGACGTCGGCATGGCTGGCCTCCTCGCTTCGGCTCGCTTCATAAGTTGAGCGGTTTCCGCTGGCCGTCATGGTTTTGCGGATAGCCATAAACGACTGCGTGATATCGGTGGCGCCGGCGTCGTACTCCAGACGGCCGCTGGTGATGGTGTCTTTTGCCTTGAGCACCATTGCCGTTTTGACCTCGGGCGAGTATTTGATCTCGCGCGCCGCCGGAAAAAACTGGCGTACCAGCTGGAAAACGCCCTGGCCGATGCCGGTTGCGTCAACGCCGATATACTCGACCGTATATTTTTTCGTTAAGTCCTCGATGGATTTCGCCTGCGCGGCAAAGTCCATGCCGCGCCACTGATGGCGCTCCAGTACGCGGAACTTGCCGCCCGCGACGACCGGCGGCGCAATCACGGCGCACCCGGCGCTGTCGCCGGTGTGTGAGGGGTCGTAGCCAATCCAGACCGGCCGGTACGCAAACGGGCGCGGCAGGTACGGGTTAAAATCTTCCCACTCCTCCAGGCTGTCGATCATGCAGGTCTGCAGCTCGGCAAACGGGAACACGCTTGCCTCGTCGTCCACAAACTCGCACATCAGCAGGTTCTGGTATTCCGCCGGGCTGTACTCAAGCTGCAGCTGATCGATATCAAACAGGTTGCAGCCGCCGCTCAGCGCGTCCTCAACCGTGACAATCTGGCGCCACTGCCCGTCACCGCACAGCGCGCCTTTTGCCAGGTGAGCGTGCGACAGGTCCAGCTCGATGCGGTCGTCCCGGTTGCGCCGTCCCTTATTGAACAGCTCGCCTGACCAGAACGGGTACGCGCTGTGCGACAGGCTCGACGGCGTGGAAAAGTACGTCGTGCGCCACTTCTTGTGCAGCGACATGCCGCTGGCAACCTTGCGCAGCTCCTGAAACTTCGGAATCCAGAAATATTCGTCCAGATACAGGTTGCCGGTGTAGCTCTGCGCGGTGCGCACGTTGGTTCCGAGGAAAATCAGGCGGGCGCCGTTCGGCAGCACAATCGGATCGCCTTTGAGGTCCACGTCAGCCTGGCGGGCAAAGTCGAGAATGTAGTTTTTGAAAACGTGCGCCTGCGCCTTACTGGCCGAAAGAAAAATCTGGTTGCGCCCCGTGGTGAGCGCGTCTATCAGCGCCTCGCGCGCAAAGTAAAACGTCGCCCCTATCTGGCGCGACTTGAGGATGTTGCGGATGCGGTGAGTCAGGCCGGCCCGGTGCCAGTTGAGCTGATACTCAAAGCAGTTGCTTATAAACAGGTCTGTCAGCTTTGCGGTCTGTTCGTCGCTGAACTCGTTTTTCACGACCGGCTGACGCTCGCCCCGGTTGCGGTTGCGCACGTTGGGGTTTAAGTCCGCCTCGTTGCCGCTGCTCCGGTAGCGCTCAACGCGCGCCAGCCGCTCAATCTGCCGGCCGAGCGCGTCTATCTCTTTGTAGTCACCATTCCCCTTGACCTCTTTCATGATGAGCTGAATCAGCCGGGCTTCCATGCTGGATTCAACGCGACTGATGGGCGCAACGTCGTCCCACGCGTCGCGCTGCTTCCAGCTCTGCACGGTTGGCGTTTTCTGTCCGAGCGTCTCCGCTATCTGACGGATGGAATATCCCTGCCAGTAAAGCAGCGCGGCCTGACGGCGCGGATCGCTGATGATGGTTGTCGGTGTCATGTTCATGGCGTCAAGGCTACCGGGGCGAAAAATGCCGCGCCTGCTGTCCCTGTTTGCTGATGGCTCAGCGGGCTGGCATTCGTTGAGGGAAGGGGCCGCGACGGGGAAACTGACCCCGAACCGAACCAACCCACTGACCGGAGCCTGTTACATGACAACTAAAGCAAAGCGTTTCCGCATCGCGGTTGAAGGCGCTACCACCGACGGCCGCGAGATTTCCCGCGACTGGATTTCGCAGATGGCGAAGAACTACGACCCGGCCATGTACGGCGCCCGCATCAACATGGAGCACATCCGGGGCTACGCGGCAGACAGCGCCTTTCGCCGCTTCGGGGACGTGACCGCCGTTGAGGCTGAGGAAATCGGCGACGGCCCGCTTAAAGGCAAGCTGGCGCTGTTCGGCTGGATTGACCCGACCCCGGAGCTGGTCGAGCTGACCAAAGCCCGCCAGAAAATCTACACCTCCATTGAGGTTAATCCGGCGTTTGCGGACACCGGCGAGGCGTATCTGGTTGGTCTGGCCGTCACCGACGACCCGGCGAGCCTCGGCACGGAGATCCTGAGCTTCAGCGCCTCGGCTACATCTAACCCGCTGGCCTCGCGCAAGCAGGACAAAGGCAACCTGTTCACCGCCGCCGAAGAAACCTCGATTGAGTTTGAGGAGGTCGCCGATCCGGCCCCGTCCCTGATGGCCCGCATTACCGCAATGTTTTCCGCCAAAAAGAAAACCGACGGCGAGCGGTTCGCCGACGTCGGCGCAGCGGTCACGGCCGTGGCCGAGCAGGTGCAGCTGAATGCAGAAGCGCAGGCGGAAAGCCTGTCAGCGCTTGAGCTGGCTTTTAATGCCCGCCTTGAGGCCATTGAGCAGCAGGCCGGCGAGGGCCGCGCAGAGTTTGCCGCGCTGCAGGCGCAGCTTGAGAAAAACGACGGCGGCTTCTCCCGCCGCCCGGCGTCAACCGGCAGCGATCCGAAGTCCGGCGCGCAGACCGACTGCTGATCTGCCCTGAACGCAGACACCTTACACAGAGATAAACAGGAAAACCCATGCGCAAGAATACCCGCTTTAAGTTCAATCAGTTTATGACCCGCCTCGCCGAGCTGAACGGCGTGGAAACCGACGACATGAACAAAAAGTTCACCGTCGAGCCGTCGGTCACGCAGACCCTGATGACCCGCGTGCAGGAGTCGTCAGAGTTTCTGACCCGCATCAACATTGTGCCGGTATCGGAGATGAAGGGTGAAAAAATCGGCGTCGGCGTGTCCGGTTCGATTGCGAGCGTGACCGACACCGCCGGCGGCGACGAGCGCGAGACGGCCGACTTTGCCGCGCTGGATGAAAGTGGCTATGAGTGCGTGCAGGTCAACTATGACTTTCACATCCGCTACAACACGCTGGACCTGTGGGCGCGCTATGAAGATTTTCAGGCCCGGCTGCGCGACGCCATCGTGAAACGCCAGGCGCTTGACCGCATCATGATCGGCTTCAACGGCGTTACCCGCGCCAAAACATCGAATCGTCAGAAATTCCCGATGCTGCAGGACGTGGCCGTCGGCTGGCTGCAGAAGTACCGCAACCACGCCCCGGAGCGCGTGATGAATAACGTCACCGACGACGCCGGCGTCGTGGTGTCGGAGAAAATCCGCGTCGGTAAACACGGGGACTACGCCAATCTCGACGCGCTGGTGATGGACGCGACCAACACCCTGATCGAGCCGTGGTATCAGGAAGACCCGGAGCTGGTCGTTATCGTGGGCCGTCAGCTGCTGGCCGACAAATATTTTCCGATCGTGAACCAGTCGCAGGCCAACACCGAGCAGCTGGCCGCCGATCTTATCGTCAGCCAGAAGCGCATCGGCAACCTGCCGGCCGTGCGCGTGCCGTACTTCCCGGCCAACGCGCTGATGATTACGCGCACCGATAACCTGTCGATTTACTGGCAGGAGGGCACGCACCGCCGCCTGATTGACGAGGTGCCGAAGCGCGACCGCATCGAAAACTACGAATCGGTTAACGAGGACTACGTGATCGAGGACTACGCGGCCGGCTGCCTGGTGGAAAACATCGAGATGGGCGAATTTCCGGAGCCGGTGAAGAAAGATGAAGGCGGCGACGCTGCAGCCACTCAGCAACCGGAGGCGTAACGCATGTTAAGCCCTGCCCGACGTCACCGCATGCGCCAGCAGGCGATTGAAGCCTCGCAGAACGCAGACAACCCGATGCGCCACGCCAGCGGCTATGAGCAGATGCTTGTCAAACTCAACGAGGACAAGCGCCGCCTGAAGAAAGTTCACTCGCAGGAGCGCAAGGCGGAAATGAAACGTCAGCTGCTGCCGGAGTACCTGCCGTGGGTGGCCGGCGTGCTGGAGAAAGGCAAGGGCGCGCAGGACGCCGTGCTGATGACCGTCATGATCTGGCGGCTTGACGCGGGCGACGTGACCGGCGCGCTGGAGATTGCCCGGTATGCGCTGGCGCACGGGCTGGTATCGCCTGACGGCTTTAAGCGCGGCAGCCTGCCGTATCTGCTGGCCGAGGAGGTTGCCAGCGCCGCGACGCGTGCCTGGACGGCAAAAGAGCCGGTTGATACCGGCCCGCTGCTGGCAACCATTGCGATGACGGAATCCGAAGACATGCCCGATCAGGTGCGCGCCAAGCTGCACAAGATTACCGGGTACGTGCTTCGCGATGCGGGCAGGGCTTCGGAGGCGATGCCCCACCTCGTAAGGGCGCTGCAGCTGCACGACGGCTGCGGCGTTAAAAAGGACATAGAGCGGCTGGCTACGGCGATGAAAAAGCAGGCCATCGCCAGCCGCTGACCGGACGCGACCCCGCGCACGGGCGGCAGGGCGGCAATGCGCTTTCAGCGTCTGCGCCGCCCTCCACCGCCCACCCATTTTAAGGGCCAACTATGAGCAGCACGCTGGTAATAGCAGCACAGCGGCCGGCAGAGACTGCCGAGCCGCCCGTCAAGAACACCTTTTTCTGGCCTGATGTTGATCTGCAGCTGCTCCGCGAGTCGCTGCGCTATGAGGGAACCGTCACCGCCCCCCGGCTGCGGCAGGCGGTGCTGACGGCGATTGCCGAGGTAAACGCCGAGCTTTACGACTGGCGCGCCGCGCAGATGGCGGCGGGCTGTAAAACGCTTGAGGCCGTGCCGGCGGAAACGCTCGACGGCGTGAGCGAGAAAGTCACGTACTACCTTGCCGCCGTGGGGGCCGTCACCGCCGCGACCATCGCCGAGCGCTATCGCGGCTATGACGCCGCCGGCGCGAACAAGGGCGCCGAAGTGGAGGCCAGCGCCGGCGAATACTGGCGCGATGCGCGGTTCAGCATCAGCCGCGTGGCTGAGCGTCCGGGCTGCATCGTGGGGCTGCTGTAATGCAGGTTTATGCCCTGCAGGGCGACACCGTGGACGAAATCTGTCAGCGGCACTACGGCCGCACGGAGCAGGTCGTCGAGCTGGTTTTCGCGGCAAATCCGGGGCTTGCCGAAAGCGGCCCGGTGCTGCCGCACGGCTGCGACATCACGCTGCCCGAGCTGCCGGAGGCCGCCACGGCCGAAACCGTTAACCTCTGGGACTGAAGATGATCACAACTGAGCGCATCAGCGCCTTTATCACGTACGCCGTCGCGGTCGTCATGGGCTGGCTCGGCCGCTGGGATTTGCAGGACGTGGCAACCCTGCTCGGCATGGCGCTCGGCGTCGGCATGTTTCTGGTGAGCTGGTATTACCGGCGCAAAACCTACCTTCTTTTTGAGCGCGGCCGCATCAGCCGGGGGGATTATGAATCTGCAAACCGTTAAGCGCTGTTCCGTTGCCGTGGTGCTGGCCATCGCCGCCACGCTGCCGGCCTTTCATCATCTGCACACCTCGGCCGAGGGGCTGAGGCTGATAGCCGACTATGAAGGGTGTCGCCTGAGTCCATACCGGTGCGACGCCGACAAATGGACGGACGGCATCGGCAACACCCTCGGCGTGGTGCCGGGCAAAAGCATCACCGAGCGGCAGGCCGCCGGCACGTTTCTCGCCAACGTCCTGCGCACCGAGAAGGCGCTGGGCGGCTGCATCTTTACGCCGCTGCCGCAGAAGGTCTATGACGCGGTGGTGTCGTTTGCCTTCAACGTCGGCACGGGCAACGCCTGTGGCTCCACGATGGTAAAGCTGCTGAATCAGGAGCGCTGGCGCGAGGCGTGCCTGCAGTTGCCCCGGTGGGTATACGTGAAGGGCGTTTTCAGTCAGGGGCTGGATAACCGGCGCGGCCGCGAAATGGCCTGGTGCCTGCAGGGGGCGCAGTGAGCCGCGCCCTCAGTCTGCTGCTGGCCGCCGCGCTGCTGGCGGCGGCGCTCACCGGCTGGCGCTGGTCTGTTGTCAGTCAGGAGTTTGCCGGTGCGCAGCGCATTATCGGCACGCTGTCGGCCGGCATTGAAAGCCGCGATAAAGCGATAAGCCGGCTCAGCGCTGAAAATCAGCAGAGTCAGAAACGCGAGGCCGCGCTGCGGCTCATGCAGGGCAGGGCCAGCGCGGCCGCCCTGACCCGTGAGGCACACATACAGAGGGAAACCGATGCAAACCCGATACTCCGCGAGTGGTCTGCTGCTGCTCTGCCTGACGACGTTGTGCGGCTGCACGCCCGGCCGGCCTTTGCCAGCGCCAGAGATTATCTGGACTGGCTGTCCGCGCGTGACAAGCTGCCCGGTGCCGGCAAATAACCTCAGAACGGCGGGGGATCTGGCGGCGGATAACCGCCAGTTAGAGGCGGCGCTCGCATCCTGCGGGCTGCAGGTGGAAATGATTAAAGAATGCCAGGAGCAGCACGATGCTGAAACCGCAACAACTGCGACAGGTGCTGACCGGCAGCGTCCCGCTGCTGCAGCGAAATCCTGACAGCCTGAATGTCTTTATCGACAGCGGGCGCATTGTATCAACGCTCGCCAGCTCGCTGTCGTTTGAGTACCAGTACCGGCTTAACCTGGTAATAACGGACTATGCCGGCGATATCGACCTGCTGATCGTGCCGATGCTGGAATGGCTGCGGCTGAATGAGCCTGACATGATGGCGACGAAGGAAAAGCAGCAGGCGGGCTTTACCTTTAAGGCCGACGTTATCAGCGACACGACCAGCGATATCAGCATTGACCTGCAGCTCAGCGAGCGCGTGATCGTAAAGCGCGTGGGCGACGCCTTGCACGTTGATCACGTGGGGGAAAATCCGCCGTCTGACGACGACTCCCGGCCGCTGCAGCTGTACGCACGCGGGGCGCTGATCAGTGAGTGGCAGCCATGAGCGGGCTGCAGCTTTTTGACGACCGGCTCAGCGCGCTGATAAACAACCTGTCACCCGCTGCCCGCAAAGAGATGACGCGTGCCATCGCTAAAAAGCTGCGAGCAAGTCAGCAGCAGAACATCAAAAGCCAGCGGGCGCCGGACGGGACGCCGTTTAAGCCCCGCCGGGCAGAGGCAGGACGCAACAAAAAAGGCCGCGTAAAGCGGGAGATGTTTTCGAAGCTGCGCACTGCTAAATACATGAAAGCCACGGCAACCGACAGCGAGGCGGCCGTCGGATTTGTCGGGAAGGTTCAGCGCATGGCCCGCGTGCATCACTACGGGCTGCGCGACCGCCCGGCGCGGCGCGGAAAAGAAGTGGCTTATGACGAGCGGCCGCTGCTGGGGATTAGTAAAGCTAATACAAAACTAATTGAAGATATTATTGTTCAGCACTTAAAATGATGACTTCGACTAATTTTAGCGAGCTTACAATGGAAAAATTACTTAGCAGTAAAGCGCTTTATTCATTCTTTGGGTTGCTGCTTATAATTCTTGGGGCTGTAAACGTAACGATGGGGGAAGTTGCTAGCGGCGGAGCATGTTTTGCAGTGGGAATTATTTTAGTTTTATTGTTTCGATTTGAGGTTAAAAGCTTTAGGCTGCTTGGTTTGGCTGCAGAATTGAAAGATAAAATTCAGGAAGCGGATGTGATTATTGAAAAGCTAAGAGGGATATCACTCCCAATTAGTGAAATTGCTGTTATGACTGGTTCTCAAGCCGGAAGGTTTGATGGAGCGATACCAAGAAAAAAGCTTTATGATAATGTCATGGCTATCAGTAGTGAGCTTCTTAAAATGGGTGTGCCAAGTGAACGCGTTGAACAGATAAAAGACTCATGGTATTTCGTAACTGCAATTGATATGTCCATTCCAATCCGACAAAAAATTAATGTTATAATTCACAATAAATTCAATAGCCTTTTAACAATTAATGAGAAGGTTAATACAGGGCAATTAGCTCTTTCTCCTGATGAAAAAAAAGAATTTGAAAAAAAATTTGGCGATATCCAAGTGGATAGACATGAATTTATTGAGGAAGGCGAATGGATAAATCCGGAATACAGAAAATACCCAGATTATTTTATAGGCATTATCAATGGCTTAAGGTCTTTAAGCGCAGAAGAGAAAAAAGAGTTATTATCTGAAATTGAAGATATAATCTCAGATCTAAACTATTTAATTCAAAATAAAGAGATTAGGCGTCCGGAGTTCTGGTTTCAGCGTCCCTGAATCATCCTTGCTTGACTATTCACAGCCAAACAGCCTCTTTTTGAGAATGCCGATTTAAATTGGCATTCTCACCTTATGAACGAACAACTCTCCGAAATACTGCGCCTGCTGCGCAACCTGATCCGCATAGGCACCGTGTCCGCCGTAAATCTGGACGCCGGGTTATGCCGCGTGGACACGGGAAATAACGCAACCGGCTGGCTGCACTGGCTGAGCGCCCGCGCGGGCAAAACGCGGTCGTGGAACGCGCCATCGGTGGGCGAGCAGGTGCTCGTTTTATGCCTCGGCGGCGAACTCGACACCGGCTTTGTGCTGCCCGGCGTTTACTCCGACGCTAACCCGGCGCCGTCGGCCTCGGCGGACGCCCTGCACTGGTCGTTTCCTGACGGCGCCGTGATCGAGTATGAGCCGAAAAGCGGCGCGCTGACGGCGACCGGCATACAAACGGCAACCATCAGTGCCGCCGTAAAAATCCTGTTCGACGCGCCAGAGGTGGAATGCACGAAGCTGCTTAAAGCCGCGCAGCTTGAAGTAACGGAGGGCGGCACGATGAAGGGTGATATCACGCATACCGGCGGCAGCCTTTCCTCAAACGGCAAGGTTCTGCACTCGCATAAACATCCGGGCGACAGCGGCGGAGAGACGGGGGCGCCACTATGACAGCCGCAAACTACACCGGCATGAACCGGGAAACCGGCAAAGCCCTGGCTGACCTTGAGCACATCCGGCAGTCGGTGCGTGACATTCTGCTGACGCCGCTCGGCTCGCGGGTTATGCGCCGCCGCTACGGCTCGCTGCTGTCGGCGCTGATTGACCAGCCTCAAAACGACGCGCTGCGCCTGCAGATTATGTCCGCCTGCTACGTGGCGATCCTGCAGTGGGAGCCGCGCGTCAGGCTTACCGCCATCAACTTTGACCCTGATTTTGATGGCTCTATGGTGGTTGAGCTGAGCGGCGTCCGCACCGACTCGGCGCAGCCTTTTTCTTTAACCGTTCCTGTGAGCTGAGAGCATGCCAACTATTGACCTGAGCCAGCTGCCCGCGCCCGACGTGGTGGAAACGCTGGACTATGAGGCGCTGCTCGCCGAGCGCAAAGCCACGCTGATTTCTCTCTATCCGGAGGAGCAGCAGGAGGCCATCGCCCGCACGCTGTCGCTGGAGTCAGAACCCATCGTTAAGCTGCTGCAGGAAAATGCCTACCGCGAGCTGATCCTACGCCAGCGTATCAACGAAGCGGCAACGGCCGTCATGTTGCCCTATGCGATGGACGGCGACCTTGACCAGCTCGGCGCCAACAACGGCATTGAGCGCCTGATCATTACGCCGGCGGACGACACGACAATCCCCCCGACGCCGGCCGTGATGGAAAGTAACGACGATTTTCGCGCCCGCATCGCGGCAGCCTTTGAGGGGCTGAGCGTGGCCGGGCCGACCGGGGCGTATGAGTACCACGCGAAAAGCGCCGACGGCCGCGTGGCGGATGCGTCCGCCATCAGCCCGTCGCCCGCTGTTGTCACCGTCACCGTGCTGGCGCGCGAGGGGAACGGCGCGGCAGCCGGCGACCTGCTGGCCGTGGTTAACGCCGCGCTTAATGGTGAAAACGTGCGCCCCGTTGCCGACCGGGTAAGCGTGCAGTCGGCTGAAATTGTGAATTATGAGATTGAGGCCGAAATCTACCTCTACCCCGGCCCGGAGGCCGAGCCTGTCCGCGCCGCAGCCGAGGCGAAGCTCGCGGCCTACGTGTCCGCGCAGCGGCGTCTCGGGCGCGATATCCGGTTGTCCGCGCTCTATGCCGCCATGCACGTTGAGGGCGTGCAGCGCGTCAGCCTGATTAAGCCTGCCGCTGACGTGGTGCTCGACAGGACGCAGGCCGCTTACTGCACGGGCTACGTGCTGACCGTGGGAGGCTCGGATGAATAACCGCCTGCTGCCGACCGGCTCCTCGCCGCTTGAGGTGGCCGCCGCCGAAGCGCTCGCGGGCCTCGGCTCGCTGAACGTGCCGCTGCGCCAGCTGTGGAACCCGCGCACCTGTCCCGTGGCGCTGCTGCCCTATCTGGCGTGGGCGTGGTCGGTTGACCGCTGGGACGCCGGCTGGAGTGAGTCAACAAAGCGCGCTGTGGTGGAGTCCTCGCAGTACGTGCACCGGCACAAAGGCACTATCGGGGCTATCCGTCGTGTGGTTGAGCCGCTGGGTTATCTGATACGGGTTATTGAGTGGTGGAAAACCAACGAGGCGCCAGGCACGTTCCGGCTTGACGTGGGCGTGCTGGATACCGGCATTACAGAGGAGATGTACAACGAGCTTGAGCGCCTGATCGCGGATGCGAAACCCTGCAGCCGGCACCTTATCGGCCTCTCAATCAATCTTGACGCGACTGGCGTAATGCCCGTGGCCGTTGCCAGCTACAGCGGCGACGAGCTGACCGTTTATCCCTATACACCAGATGTTATCAGTACCGGCGGCGCGGGTTACTCCGGCGTGGCGGTGCATCTTATTGACCTGACGGAAGTGAGCGCATGACGACAAAATATTATGCCCTGCTGACCAACCCCGGCGCGGCCAGGCTGGCAAACGCCGCCGCGCTGGGGACGAAACTGCAGATTACACATATGGCCGTCGGCGACGGCGGCGGCACGCTGCCAACGCCGAACGCCAGCCAGACGGCGCTTGTCGGTGAAAGGCGCCGGGCGGCGCTGAACTCGCTGAGCGTTGACGCGGCCAACAGCAGCCAGATTATTGCCGAGCAGGTGATCCCGGAGGCGGAGGGCGGTTTCTGGATACGTGAGATTGGCCTGTTTGACGCTGACGGCGTGATGATTGCGGTTGCCAACTGCGCCGAAACCTACAAGCCGCAGCTGCAGGAGGGCAGCGGCCGCACGCAGACCGTGCGCATGATTATTATCGTGAACAGCGCGGACGCGGTTACGCTGAAAATCGATCCGTCCGTCGTGCTGGCAACCCGCAAATACGTTGACGACGCAGTGATTGAGGTGAAGGCGTACGCCGACGGGCTGATGGCCGCGCACCTGAAAGCCAGCGATCCGCACACGCAGTACGCGCCGAAGGCCAGTCCGACGCTGACCGGCATTCCCAAAGCGCCCACGGCTGCGGCAGGCAACAGCAGCACGCAGCTGGCGACCACGGCTTTTGTGCAGGCTGCACTGGCCGCGCTGGCAGGCGGTGCGCCTGCTGCACTGGACACGCTGAAAGAGCTGGCCGATGCGCTCGGCGGGGATGCGAACTTCTCTGCTACGGTGCTGAATGCCCTGGCCGGAAAGATGGAGATTGCGAAGAACGGCAGCGACATTGCAGACGTTGCCGAGTTTCTTAAAAACCTCGGTTTGGGCGAAGCAGCAAAGCGAGATATCGGAACCGGCGCGAATCAGGTGCCGGACATGTCTGCTTTTG